>CAZUAY010000035.1:1968-19331 GCA_964618405.1 uncultured Lentisphaerales bacterium | reverse complement strand
CACGGGAAACCCAAAAAATTCGTGAGTTCTGCTGATATGACATTCTGCCACTAGCCACTAGCGACTAGAGACTAGCGACTCGCGACTGTAATCGGGCAGTCAGCGGGGGGTGCCTCCGTTGCCTGATCGTTTACGCGTTTTCATCTGATTAAACTTGTTAAAACCATCGATTTCCGATAGGATATTAGGTTTTAATAAATGAGTCAGGAGTGATTAATGTCAGGTGTCTTCAAAGCATACGATATTCGAGGAATTTACGGGACGGAATTGACGGAGGAGCTTGCCTACAAAATAGGCCGTGCACTCGTGACGTTTTTGAATTGCCGCAAGGTGGCGGTGGGGCGTGATATTCGTCCGCACTCGGTGTCATTGTTAAAAGCGCTGGCGGATGGGATGACGATTCAAGGTGCCGATGTGGTTGATATCGGAGAGTGCTCAACGCCGATGCTGTACTACGGCAACGGAACGCTCGAGTGTGACGCGGGGGTCATGATTACGGCTTCGCATAATCCAGGCGAGTACAACGGATTTAAGCTCACGCGAGCGCAGGCGGTGCCGATTAGCGGAGCGACGGGCATTGCGGACATCGAAAAGATCGTGATGGAGGAGACCTTTGCTCCCGTCCCTGCGTGCCGCGGAATGGTTTCGCATTATGATGTCTCGACGCGCTACGCTGACTATGTCCGCGAGACGGCCGAAATCAAGCGCCCACTCAAAATTGCCATCGATTATGCCAATGCGATGGGAATATGGGAGGCGAAGGCCTTTGAGGGTCTTCCGTTGGAGATTACTGAGCTTTTTGCGAACCCAGACGGAACCTTCCCGAACCATGAAGCAAATCCGCTCAATACGGAGACCTTGGATGCGTTGCGCGCAGAAGTGAAAAAAGGCGGCTATGATTTTGGCGTAGCCTTCGATGGCGATGCGGACCGCGCAGGATTTATCGATGAGCGCGGAGAAATCATTCCGATGGATATGACGACGGCACTCATTGCCAAGAACGTGCTGCAGCATAATCCTGGCGCGACGATCTTTTACGACCTGCGCAGTAGCTGGGCGGTCAAAGAAGTCATCGAGGAGGCGGGCGGCAAGCCGATGATGAGTCGTGTCGGGCATGCGTTCATCAAAAGTCAGATGCGCGAAAACGATGCTGTGTTCGCAGGTGAGCTCAGCGGCCATTATTATTTCAAGGCCAATTTTACAGCCGAAAGTTCAGCGATGGCCGTTCTTGCGCTCGCGAACATCGTGAGTGCGTCCGATCAGCCCTTGTCTGAAATGATCAAGCCGATTCATCGTTATTTTGCGAGTGGTGAGATTAACACGAAATTGTCGAACAAGGCCGATGCGGATCGTGTGATTGACACGCTCAAGAAGACTTTCGGTAGCAAGGGGCGGATGTTCGAGCTCGATGGCGTGAGCGTGGAGTTCACCGACTGGTGGTTCAATGTTCGCTGTTCAAACACAGAGCCGCTGATCCGGCTCAATCTGGAGGCGAAAACCCAGATGATGATGGAAGCGCGTCGTGACGAGCTGCTGTCCATCATTCGAGGCTAGTCAGAGCTGTAGCTTATTTGATAAGGAAATAGCATGAAAGCACGTCAGGATATTTACGATATTTTACTGAAGAAATTTCAAGAAAAATTTAGCAGCAAGCCGGAGGTGGTTGCTTACGCGCCGGGTCGAGTTGAGATTCTCGGCAATCATACCGACTACAACGAAGGCTATGTTCTGTCGGCTGCCATCAACTTTGGAACCTATTTCGCCATCGCCTCACGAACCGATGATGAAGTACATCTCGTCGCTGGCGATGTTATGGAGGAAGTGGTTTTTAAGGTCGATCAACCGTTGGCCACGAAGGATCAAATGTGGTCCAACTACGTCAAAGGCGTGCTGTGCGGCATCAACGCGAAGCGGAAGCCCACGAAGGGCTTCGATGCCATGTTTCTTGGCAACATTCCGCTCGGTGCCGGACTTTCGAGTTCGGCCGCGCTTGAAGTTGCCGCTGGGCTTGCTTTTGCACGGCTTTATGGCGTTGAGATCAGCAATCTTGAGTTGGCTCGTATTGGTCAGCGTGCGGAACACGAGTTCGCTGGCGTCAAATGCGGATTGCTTGACCAATTTTCAAGCATTCACGGCAAGAAAGACTGTCTCGTTTGGAGTGACTTTCGCACAAACGAAGTCAAGCCCGTTAAGCTGGGCGAGGATGTGTGCTTCTTGATGTGCAACACCAATGTGAGCCATGCGCTTGTTGATAGTGCTTATAATGAACGGCGCCAGCGTTGCGAGCAGGCTGCCGCTTTTTTTGCGGCTGTACTGGATCATCCGGTCTCTGCGCTTCGCGATGTTTCGTGGGAAGAATGGTTGAAGCACCGCAGTGAGATGGAAGAGGTGGTTGCGAGACGCTCCGCTCATCCGATTGGCGAAAACGAGCGGGTTCTCTCAGGCATTGAAATGTTACGCAATAATAATCTTCGCGGTTTTGGACAACTCATGTTCGAGTCGCATGAGAGCTCAAGAAAGTATTTTGAGAATTCGTGTCCGGAACTCGACACGCTCGTCGATGGTGCGCAAGCGATCCCAGGCGTACTGGGTGCTAGGCTCTCTGGCGGTGGGTTTGGTGGCAGTGTGGTGGTCATGGTCAACAAGGCCGATGTTGATGCGGCTTCCGTTGCGTTACGCAACGTTTATGCGAACAAGCACGGTTCACGTTGCGATACTCGCATCATTACCTGTTCTGACGGAGCCAGAATCGTCCTCGGATAAAGACGACAGATCAAGGCTAAAGCAAGACGAAAATACGAAAATAAAACTTTGAAATAAAGCTTATTTTTCGAAAGTTATGCTTGCAAGAAATGTTGATGCTTATCCTGTATTCAACCTCGGTGGGATGGACGTTTCGATTATACTTTTGGAATGATATTGAAAAAGAATTCACGCAATCTCGCGCTTCTTGCCTTGATGCTTTTGGTGCCCGTTCCAAGCATGGGTGTGCTGTTTGGCATGATCTTATTTCCGAATAGTCTCGGGGGACGATTCCTCTTCGGGTTGACCAAAGTGTGGATACTGGCGCTCCCAATTGTTTGGCTGAAGTGTGTTGAGAAGAAGCCGCTGAGTTTCTCCCCCGCGAAACGCGGTGGGTTTGGTGTCGGTGTCCTCAGTGGTGTGCTCATCGCCAGTGCCGTTGTGGGGCTTTACCTCATCGCTGGAGATCGCGTGCTGGACAAGGATTTCTTCGTGGAAAGACTCACAGCGATCGGTCTCAGAAATTGGCCGCTGTATCTCGGTGGGATGATCTATTGGATCCTGATTAACTCCGTGCTTGAAGAATATGTCTGGCGGTGGTTTTGCGTCGAACAGTGCGGACGCGTGTGGAAGCGGAGTTTGGCGATTCCGCTCTCCGCTTTGTGTTTTACCTTTCACCATATTCTCGCGATGTCGTTGTTTTTTCCGCCCGTTGCGGTCGCTGTTTGTTCGTTTGGCGTTTTTTTAGGTGGATTGATCTGGTCGGCCATGTATATACGCTATGCGTCGATCTGGCCTGGCTATATCAGCCACGCCATCGTTGACATAGCCGTATTCGGCCTCGGTGCTGCGATGCTGTTTTTCTAGAACCCCAATCATTCTTCGCTTCGCTTTGCCTGTGAATAACCTGTGAATAACGTATGGATAACCTGAAGATCAAATCCACTTTACAGCCACTCTATTGGATGGTAAAATTTCAACTTGATTATAAAAAGATACTTTGACTCATTATGGCAACGCGTAAAAAACAATTTTCAGTAGAGAAACCTGCTTTCCGGGTTCCACCCTACAGTGCCGAAGCAGAAATGGCTGTTTTGGGTGCGATCATGCTCGATGCTCCGAGAACGATTGAGCTGTGCTATGCAGCGGGCATCGTCGCGGAGAGTTTCTGGATTGCTCCCAATCGAACGATATTTGAAACGGCGATTCGGATGAACGGCGCGGGTAAGCCGGTGGATATTGTCACGATCATGGAAGAGCTTCGCATTAAAGGCGAACTCGATGTCATTGGCGGATCGGTCGTGCTGGAGCGCATGGTTGATGCGACACCCGCCGTAGCCCATGCAGACTACTATACGTCGATTCTTCGCGAGAAGCATTTGCTGCGGCGCATCATTACTGCGGCCGAAAATGCACAGGAAAAGTGCTATTCGCCTGACCGCAGTATTGAGTTGATTGTCAGCGAAACGGAGCAGGAGGTGTTAGCCATCTCGGAGACGCAGTCGACTGGCTCTCTCAATTGGAACGAATCGCTCCAGCAGACCATAGGTAAGATTGATACGATGCTGGCGCGTAAAGATGGCATTAGCGGACTCTCTACGGGCTTCAGAAACATTGATAGGAAGATCGCTGGCATGCGCAATTCGGAAATGATTGTCCTTGCAGCGCGACCCTCGATGGGCAAGACCTCGTTAGCCATGAACATTTGTGAAAATGTTGCGCTGGGGACGAATGTGGGTGGAAAAACAAAGCTCAGGGAGCCCGTGCCTGTCGGCATTTTTTCCTGCGAAATGTCGACCGATGCGCTGATCACGCGTCTCGTGTGTTCCCGGGGTCGGGTGTCGCTACAAAGTGTCATGTCGGGCTACGTCAACAAGCAAGAAGCCAACACCAAGATCACCCGAGCGGCCTCAGATTTTATGAATGCGCCGATTTACATCGATGATACGGGCGGTCTTGATGTCATTGACCTCCGGGCTCGTGCACGCCGGATGAAAAAGAAGTTTGGAATTGGCCTGATTATGATCGACTATTTGCAGTTGCTCAATAGCCGTGAGTATGCGAATCAGGGGCGTCAGCTCGAAACCTCCAGCATTTCTTCGAACATCAAGGCTATGGCCAAGGAACTCAATATCCCTGTGCTCGTGCTCTCGCAGCTCTCGCGTGCGCCCGAGATGCGCGAGAAGGATGGGCGTCCGCGTATTTCCGACTTGCGAGACTCCGGTTCTATCGAACAAGATGCCGACGTGGTGATGTTGCTGTGGCGCCCAAGCTATTACGACCGTAATAAAAGTGCGGCTGACAAGGATGCTTCTGGCGAGGCTGAAAATGCGGCTAAGCTTGATATCGGTAAAAACCGTAACGGTGCAGTCGGTGTGGCGCATCTCACGTTCGAAGCTGAATTCACACAGTTCACGGATGCCGCAGGCTCAAGTCACGAAGATGAGTAGTCGCTTGAGGATGCGCTAAGATGCTTGGCATTGCGGATACGCCTGGCCTGGAGCAGACGCTTTACTGCATGCGTTATGACGGCGAAGAGCGCAGCGGAAAGCACAATGGGTGCGGCGGGTTGCAAGTCGCCGTACCAGCTTGCAGCGATTCCAATGGCCATGGAGGCTAAGGCGACCAACATCGCGGCGAACATCATGGGGACGAGGCGCCGAATGAGATTCCTCGCAGCCATAGCGGGTAGTGTGAGTAACGCGATGACAAGAACGATGCCGACGATTTTGACGAGGAGTACGACGGCGATAGCCGTTAAAAGCGAAATGACGGTTTCAAAAAACGTTGTTTTAACACCTCGCGCCGACGCGAGCTTGTTGTTGAAGCTGACGGAGAGGATGCCGCGCCAGCAGAAGGCGAGGGCGATGGCGATGAGGATGTCCAGTGCGAGCATCGTCTGGACATCGCCAGGAGAGACGAGCAGAATCGAGCCGAACATGTAGTTCATGAGATCGGCCTGGTAGCCAGGAGTAATGCTCATAAAGCCCATGCCAGCAGCCATGCCGACAGCCCAGACCGCACTGAGCGCGGCATCGTTGCCGCCATGCTCTCCTGATTGGATATAGACGATGGCCAGTGCAGCCGCGATCGCCGCGAGGATGGCACCGAACGTAGGCGTGAACCACGTGATTCTGTGCACAACCGTGAGGAACTGCGCCAGCCCGAGGCCAGCGAGAACGGAATGCGAGACCGCGCCGGCGACGTACGTGTTGCGTCGCACCAGTGTCAGGGTGCCGACACTGCCACAAGCGATGGCGGCCAGAGCCGCTGCGATGAGGGGAAGGATAAGAATATCAGACATGGTTAAACCCTAAAAATCGCACCCATTTTCTTACCGAGAAGGAGGCTCACACCCGTGATCGTCACGGTTAGGAAGATCATCGCCCACACGCCGAGTGCGGAGGCAATGTAGCGTCCGTTGCCGAGAAGCTGAAAGAGTTCGTAGATGGTTTTTGTGATGGGGTAGAATTGTGCTTGCTGCGCGAGCATGAGGCTGTCGGAGACCTCTAACATGCTGAAGGCGAAAGCAAGGAGCAGTCCTGCGATGAGATTAGCCGTGATGAGCGGGAGGGTGATGCGTCGCATCGAAACGAGTGGAGACGCACCCATGTTCGCCGCAGCCTCCTCGAACGTCTCGGAGGTCTGTTGCAGACCGGCGACGGCCGAGCGAACCATGTAGGGGAGCCGTCGCACGGCGTAGGCGACGACGAGGAAGAGGGTGGGATTGATTCGCACGTCAAAGAGGTTCGACCACAGCGTACTGCTCCGCACCCAGCCGAGGTTGGCAAGCCAAGAGCTGATGGCGAGGTAACCGAAGGCCATGACGAGACCAGGGACGGCGAGGGGAATCATGGCGATGGCATCAAGAATGCCCGCGAACCTGATTTTGGAGCGTACGACGATGAAGGCGATAGCGAGGCCCATGACGAGGTTGAGGACAACAGCGATCGATGAGAACATCAAGCTGTTGCGGATCGAGAGCACCGTCATGTCGTGGCCCAGGGCTTCTACATAATTGCCCGTCGTCAAGACTGTTGGGACTACCGATTGGTACCAAGAGCCGGGCTTTGAGAAGCTGGTGAGGACGACGCCAATGTGGGGGAGTAAGGCGATGAATGAGACGACAATGAAAGGAAGCAGAGGGAGAAACTTGGTTGGGCCGGAGAGCTTTTGGGGTGTGAAGTTCACCGCCGCCTTGCCCTGCATGGCAAATGAGCTACGACCAAAGGCGAATTTCCCGATGGCATAGAGCAAGACGCTACAGGAGAGCACAACGAAGACCAAGGCGTAGGGGAAGGGACTGGTGCCGATTTCTTTGAGGGCATCGAACACTTGCACGGAGGCACAATTCGTGTAGTTGAGCATCAGCGGGGCACCCAGCTCAGTGAAGCTCCAAATGAATACGATTGTTCCGCCAGCGAAAAGGCCTGGCATGATCAAGGGGAGGGTGATTTTGAAGAAACGTTTGAAAGCGGGACAACCCAGATTTGCGGCGGCTTCGTCCATGGCAGGATCGATGTTGGCGAGAGCGGCGGTCGTGTTCAAGTAGACGATGGGGTAGAGTGCGAGGGCTTGGATGCCGATGACGCCGAAGTAGCGTGCTTGGCCGAGCCAGTCGATGTTCGTCCCGAGCATTGCGTTTAGGGCCCCATAGCGTCCAAGAAGCTGTGTCATGCCGATTGCACCGACAAAGGGCGGGAGAATCATTGGGACGAGCACCAGAGCGGAGAAAAGCGCTTTGCCCGGGAACTCATACTTGTGCGAGAGCCAGGCAAGCGGTAGCGAGATCAACATGGCCAGCGTGGTCGTGCCGACAGCGATGGTGAAGCTGTTGATGAGGCCTTCTGCATAAATGGGGTTTTGAAAAACTCCGAGCAGGTAGCGGGACGTAAGTTCGCCATTCACCCAGAAGCCGCCACGGATGACAAGAAATATTGGGAGCAGGAAAAGTAGACCGAGTGTTACGGACAAAGCAGCGAACAGCAGATACCAACGTTTTTTCATGAGATAGAGGTGGGATTTCCAGTTGCCGCTAGTATGCGCAATTTGGAGCGGTTTTGTCAACCGATGGCTTGCGGGCTGGGGACAGCCCGCAAGCAGAGAGTAAAACTGGCGACGGCCCTTTTACAATGCTTTTATACTCTCCCTGCAAGCAGTCTCTGCTTGCAGGCAACAGAGATCTCCGCTCTTTAAACTGTAGTAAAGTAACGGCTTGCCGAGACGGCTGCGCCCATCTAATAAAAAATATGAATTATGAATTACGAATTGAGGGAACGGCGTTGTAGACTCGGCGTCCTCGCCACGTTTCAGTGGCAGGGTCGATAGTGGCGATTGCCTTGCGGAGCACAAAGGTGGGGGGACTTTCTTGTCCCCCATTCGTGACGGGGACAGGAATGTCCCCGCTCCTGTGAGCTTCGCAACTCACCACTCGCAACTCACTACTCACTCTCTCCAACCTCACCACTCGCAACTTCTCTTAAACGTGCTCAGTGATGAGATCGTTTAAGTAGAGCAGGCCGCTCATGCGGACGTCTTGCGTATGCCCCGCGCGGTAGGAGATGATGGTGCCGGCAAAGCGACCGGTGTCGAGCAACGCGACAGCGGCGAGAAGATCGAGCGTGGCACGGTGCCAGACGGCTTCAAGCGATCGGCCATCGTAGATGAGCTTGGGCTCGTTCATATACTTCTTTTTGCCGTGGATCAGGATGTTCTTGGTCGTATAACCGAGGTTACGGGTGTCGGCGAAAAGTTTTCCGATCGTCTTGGTATAGAGATATTGGCTGTAGGGAGCGTTGGTACGAGCCTCGGCGCCGATGCTGAAGGTTCTCGGCGTGACATCGAACAAAATGCGCTGTTTGCCGATGGCCGAGTTGAAGTCGACCGCACAGTCGATGCGGAGTCCGTATTCACCCGGTTTCGCCGGCAAGAAGGTAATGAAGTCGCCTCGTGAACCACCGAAGGTCACGGGTTCTTTGACGGTGATGAAGCGGGCAGGGGCATCTGTTTCAATGATGCCAGCCGCTTCAACCGTTTCGACGAGGTCGAGATTGCCGCGGTCGAACAGAGGGGGGTCGCCGCTTTCCGTGCTGATGAGGAGGCTGTCCAAGCCCATGCCGACGCGGAGGGCGATGATGTGTTCGACCATGCGCAGGTAGTTGTGGGCGCTGCCGCTACGCAGGACGATGTTTCTCGCCGTGGTCCAAACGTTTTGAACGGAAACCTTGAATGGAAACTGCTCCGCTTGGTCGCTGCGATTAATCCACCAACCGTCTTTGGCGCAGGGGCCAAAGGTGAGCGTGCTGTTGTTCGTTCGGCTGAACGTGGCATGGCCAGACACCGAGGCGGTGCTGGCCAGCGTGGTGTGTTTGAGCGAATAAGGGTAGGCGCCTTCGTTGAGAAGCACCTGATCGATTGGCTGGGCGTTGAAGCCATCCCGAGCCTTGTTGACGGCATCCAGATTGCCTGTGAGCAGTCGACCGATTTCATAATTCGGCTGTATCATGGTAGGGGGTGCCTCCGGTGAATGCGTTTATTTTTGTGCTAAGCGCCTTTGATCAGGTCGACAAGCTGTGCCTCGTGAGACAACTGTGCATTGACCATTGTAGCCGTAATGATAAGCTTCGTTTTCTTCGACTTGTTTTCGAGCGATGATGCATCGTACATCACGTCAATCATGAGTTCTTCCATGATGGATCGCAGGCCTCGTGCGCCGGTTTTGCGTTTGAGTGCTTCTTTGGCCATGGCTTGGATCGCATCGTCCTCGAATTGTAGGTCGATGTTATCCATGGCGAAGAGCTTACGATATTGGCTGACGAGACAGTTGCGAGGCTTCGTGAGAATGTGAACGAGATCCTCTTCCGAAAGCGGTGTCAAAACGGAGACGACCGGAAGGCGTCCGACGAACTCGGGGATCAGACCGTAGTGAATGAGATCCTCCGGCTCAGGCTTGAGAGAGGGGACATGTTTTTTCTTAAGTGCGAGAGCCGCTTCATCGGCGTTGGTAAAACCGAAGTGCCGCTTGTCGGCGCGTCGCTTCATGATGTTGTCGAGACCCACGAAAGCCCCACCACAGATGAACAGAATGTTCTTCGTCTCGATTTCGATGTAGCGTTGTTCGGGGTGTTTGCGTCCGCCGCCTGGGGGAACGCGCGCAACGGTTCCTTCTAGAATCTTGAGGAGGGCCTGTTGGACGCCTTCGCCAGAGACATCTCGGGTGATGGAGACGTTGTCAGTGCGACGGCCGATTTTGTCGATCTCATCGACGAAAACGATGCCATTCTGCGCCTTCTCGATGTCCATGCCAGCAGACTGGAGGAGGCTGAGAAGAATGTTTTCAACATCTTCGCCGACATAGCCCGCTTCGGTGAGCGTCGTGGCGTCCGCGATAGCGAACGGTACGTCGAGCATTCGAGCGAGGGTTCTGGCGATCAACGTTTTGCCGGAGCCGGTAGGACCCAGGAGCAGGATATTGCTCTTTTCGATCTCGACATCGTCAAACTCACGCATCGCGGCCGCTGTCGTGTTTCCGAAAATGCGTTTGTAGTGGTTGTGAACGGCGACGGAGATGATCCGCTTGGTTTCGGTCTGGCCGACCACGTAATTGTCCAGAAACTCCTTAATCTCCTTCGGTGACGGAACTTTTTTGCTCGGTTGCGTCAGCTTCGGAGAAGTGGCATCGTCTAAATCGGGGTCGAAGAGCTCTTTGGGGGATCGCATGTGCGAAGCCTTTACTGTTCTGGCCGCCTCAGTGCGCAAGGTTCCGATGTTTTCGAGTGCGGTCTGTAACATTTGCTCCTGGTCGCGAAGGCAACGGGGGCAGATGTAGTCACCTTGAAATTCGATCAAATTCGGCTCAACATTGGCGGGAACACCGCAGAAGGTGCAGCAATTCGATTCGGGTGTCCCTTTTTTCTTTTTCGGTGGCATTTTCTATTTGGCCTTGATTGGAGTGGCTTTGGGCAGGAGAACTTCGTCGACGAGTCCGTAGTCTTTTGCTTCCTGCGGAGACATGAAGAAGTCACGGTCGGTGTCGCGTTCGATGGTGGCCATGTCCTGACCCGTTTTTTCGCAGAGGATACGGTTGAGCGCTTCCCTTGTGCGGATGATTTCGTTGGCTTGGATTCGGATATCGCTAGCCTGCCCCTCGGCACCACCATGCGGTTGGTGGATCATGACGCGAGCGTTCGGGAGCGCATAGCGCTTGCCCTTGGTGCCAGCCGCGAGGAGGATGGCGCCCATGGAGGCGGCTTGTCCGAGGCAGTAGGTGGCGCAGTCGCATTTGATGTACTGCATGGTGTCGTAGATGGCAAGACCAGCCGTCACAACACCTCCGGGTGAATTGATATAAACAGAGATGTCCTTCTCTGCGTCTTCCGACTGGAGAAAGAGGAGTTGGGCGATGATCACCGTGGCGATGCTGTCGTCGATCGGGGTTCCGATGAACACGATGCGATCCTTGAGGAGGCGCGAATAAATGTCATAAGAGCGTTCGCCTCGTCCAGTTTGTTCAATGACGAACGGTACATATTGAGAATACATGAAGGGAATCCTTTCCCGGCGTTTGCCGCGCCGGTGAGTCGGTTTAGGCGCTGATGCTGTCAGTCGGTTGGGCGGTTTGGAGGAGCTGTTCGAGGATCTTGTTCTTCAGCGCTTCGGTGTAGAGCATGCGCAAGCGAGCACGATCCTTGGCGATCTCCTTGATCTGCGGTTCGGTGAGGCGTTCGCGGGTGAACACATCGTTAAGATACGCGTTGAAATCAGGATCGGTGAGTTTGGTTTCGAGGATCTCCCCGATTTTGCCGATGACGAATGAGCCTCTCATGCGGGCGTCAGCGGTTTCCTTCGCGGTGTCCATGAGCTTCTCGCGCTCGGCGGCGATATCTTCTTTCGAGGCACCACGGCGCATGCTGTACTGGATCAACCGGTTCAGTGCATCTTCGGTTGTGCGCTCGAATTCGGCCTGTGGCAACTCAAACGGCGTTGCCTTGACGAGGAAATCAATGATCTGGCGGATGCGACGCTCTTTGTCCTGCTGTTTTGCTTGGGTTTCTAAGTGCGTGCGGATACGCGTCATGAACTCTTCAAGCGTTTCTACGTGCAACGGCTTCAGAAACGCTTCGTTGATCTCGGGTACGACGAGGTGGCGACCTTCTTTTACGGTAAAGGTATAGTCGACCGCCATGCCGCGGAGTTCTTCCTTATAGAAGTCATCGGGAAAGACCACTTTCAGTGAGCCTTCTGCGCCCAGCTTCATGCCGACCATGGCATCAGGGAGGCCAGGAATCATAAAATATTGGCTGCCCACGGTGCACCATGAATTGTCTTTGGCGCCAAATGCCGCCGCTTCGGGGACGACTTCGGCAAGGGGCTTTCCGTCAACTGTTCCTTGGTAGGAGACACTGAGCATATCCTCGGCAACCGCAACGCTGTCCGCGGTAAAGTCTTCAAACTTCGCCATGCTCTTGCGGAACGACTGGAATTCTTCTTCGACCTTCTCGTCCGTAATCACCGTGTCGGCATTATCGACCGGAATGCCATTGTATTCTGGCAGTTCGAATTCTGGCTCGAGATCCAAAACGGCCGTGAAGACGAGGCCACCGTCTTCGCCAGACTTGACATCCGTGAATTCCACCAGCTCGTAAACTTTGAGTTTTTTGTCTCCAATGGCCTTCTTGTAGTAGGCGTTTACGGTATTGTTCGTGGTTTCTATGGAGATGTCCTTGGCAAAGGCCTTTGCAATTTTCTCTTGCGGAGCTTTGCCCTTGCGAAATCCAGGAAGGGCGCGGGCGGAAACAAACTGCTTGGTGACCTTGTCTTGCTCGGCCTGAGTCTCTTCGGAAGAGACGTCGCAGATGAGTTTGATTCGGCTTGGTGTTACGGTTTCAATATCGATGTTCATTACGAGGTTGCTTTGGGTTGATAAAATCGGAGGTCTTAATATACCACGAAATGGTAGGCAATGTGAAGACGGAAAAGCGCAGGCCTACTTTTCCGAAGTTTTAGAGAGAAAAACGAGAAAAGAGGCTATTTTTTGTTTTTGATGTTTTTTTGCATCATCGGATTTTCTGATGACTTTGATTTGAATATTAGGTAAACTATCTTTTTTTTTGATGTTTTTATCCGTTTGTTTACTTGTACGTCTAAGCATGTGATAATTCATTCCTAGAAATTCATAACCCTTTAATTGAGAATAGAAGCCTGAACATGAAACTGCCACAACAAGGAATTTCACCAACGAACGATTTGCAAGAAAAGTCGCCCGACAAGCCGCGCACTAACGTTAAAATGGACACCTCGGCGTCTGCCGAGGATGCCTATCATCACCTTCGTCAGGCGGAGCCTTTTTTATGGATTAACCCGAAGTGGAAACCGGCAGCCGCTTGCCTGGACACGCTACCGGTCAGCGCGAATGACATTGCTGATGCCGAAGCGCGCTGGCAGCGCTTCGCTCCGTTGCTAGAAACTCTCTTCCCAGAATTAGAGGAATCAGCCGGCATTATTGAATCCCCACTACTGCCCACGCCCAAGCTGGCGGAGCAGATTTTGCCGCGGAATTGTGGTCGCCTCTTTGTGAAGACCGATCATGCCCTGCCTGTGGCAGGCTCGATCAAGGCTCGGGGTGGGATCTATGCCGTGTTGCACTTTGCCGAGCGTGTGGCGCTTGAGCGTGGACTGCTCACGAGCCAAGAGGACGACTATCGCAAGCTAGCCAGTGCCGAAGCGCGCGCGTTGTTTAAGGACTACGAGCTCAGCGTTGGTAGTACGGGAAATCTCGGCTTGAGCATCGGCATCACCGGATCTTCGCTCGGCTTTCAGGTTTCGGTACACATGTCAGCAGAAGCCAAGGAATGGAAGAAAGAGCGTCTACGCAAACGTGGCGTCCGTGTCGTCGAGTACGCTAGTGATTACACGGCAGCCTGCGTCGTCGCCCGAGCGGCAGCAGCCGAGGATCCGTACAAGCACTTTATTGACGACGAGAACTCCATCGAATTGTTCCTTGGATACGCCTGCGCCGTGCCTCGTCTGAAGCGTCAATTGACCGAAGCTGGCGTGGTTGTCGATGCCGAACATCCGCTATTTATTCATCTTCCCTGCGGCGTGGGCGGCGCACCAGGTGGTATCGCCTTCGCGGCCCGACATGTGTTTGGCGATGCGGTGCACAGCTTCTTCGTAGAACCCACGCAGGCTCCGTGCATGTTGCTCGGTATGCTCAGCGGGCAGCACTCGGATATCTCCATCTACAGCCTCGGGCTCAAGCTCAAAACCGACGCCGATGGGCTTGCCGTTTCGACTCCATCACGCTTTATTGGCCAACTGATGGAACCGATTCTCAGTGGCTGTTGTACGATGGAAGATCACGATCTGTATCGGTATCTGCTCAAGATGTATGAAACAGAAGGTCTCGAAGTCGAACCCTCTGCCGCCGCTGGATGTGCCATACCAAAACTGCTCTGCTCCTCCGACGCTGGGCACGACTATTTTCGCAGCCACGGTTTGGTTGATCACCTCGCGCAAGCGACGCACATTATCTGGACGACCGGTGGCTTGTTTGTGCCGCAGGAACAGCACGAAAAATTCCGGCGGATGGCAGCGGAGCAATAAGTACTCTAACGATGAAACCCACTCACGTGATGCGGCGTGAACGCCGACACTAAAACTGGATCGATATTTTTACTCTCAGCACTCTTTTTCGAAGTCCTTTCCTCACTCCGCTTATTCAGTAGCAGCTTCCGCGTTCACGCGGCCTCCACCCTCGCCATGATCTTTCGATCTCCATTTCAAGACTACCGTGCACCGGCGTTCTACATGGTGACCATTACTACGTATGAGCGACGGCCACTATTTGCTGTTTGTGAAAACAATGCCTCGACACTTACTCCCGAGGGTTGGCTTGTTTACAAACACTGGCAACGCATTGCAGAAGATTATCCGAAAATAGCCGTTTCAACGCTTTGTATCATGCCGGACCACCTACACGGGATTTTGCGCGTTACCGAGCGTATGGAAGAACCTCTCGGCGTTGCCGTTCGTGCCTTCAAATCACAGTGTACGAGTGCGCTCCGCAAACACTACGCGAATCCGGCGTTCACGCTTTGGAGCCCTGGCTATAACGACCGCTGTGTTTGGCGGCGCGGTACATTGCCAGCCTTTACACGCTATATTATGGACAACCCGCGCCGTTATTGCCTCAAAAAAGAACATCCTGACTTGTTCCGAAAGGTCGTCAACATGAGCCATCGTGCAATCCCCTCTGGACAGCAGTGGGACGGTTACGGCAACCGATTCCTTCTTGATCGCCCAGAGAAACACGCCATTCGCGTTTCACGGAGAGCCCCGCCTACAGAAATCGCTGCCCTACAAGAAAATGTTCTTGCAGAGGCTGCACTAGGGGTGGTTTTTGTTTCGCCCTTCATTTCACCGGGCGAACGCGAAATTGCAAAAGCCATTCTTGATGCACCTGTTGGCGATGTTATCTTAATAAAACCAAATGGCTTTCCGCCGCTTTTCAAGCCTAACGGACGTTATTTTGATCTCTGCGTTCAAGGGCGACTTCTGATCCTTTCCAGCGATAGCCTGTGTGCGAATGCTAGCGACGGAGACACCACGCTAACTCGCGAAACCTGTCTCGCGATGAACGCGGCTTGTTCCCAAATCGCGGAAGCTACGCTTTAAGCTTTTTTCTCTTCTGTATAAACAATGTGCGTGCCCGTTACCTGAGCAAAGGGGGTAAGCTTATGAACTTGTCGGTGCGTCACGCTCATGATGTCTTCAACGGGAATTCCACGGACCAGCAACGCATCAGCGATCAGCGAGCGATGACAGCGCCACGGAACGGCCTCCGCGCACATTAACGCAACGCGATCTCGAGTCGTCAACTCAATTAACTCGTTCAACGCCGCTTCAAATTCGGGCGTTTGCATGTAGTCAGCGTACCCACGAAATGAGGCGTTGCGCCAAGCTGTGTTGATAGACTCTTTGTTGGTATGGCGTAATCCGCCAAGGCCCGCAAGATGAATATAGCCGATCCCTTCAGCTTCCAACGAAGCCGGTAAGGCATCGCGATTAAACTGCGGATTATGTCGCGAGCGCGGCACGGTGCGCACGTCCGCCACACGCGTCACCTCATGCGCTTGAAGCAACTGAATGAATTCAGCAATCGGTTGGGTTGAATGGCCGACCGTCAACACGGTGCCGGGTGATTGTAAGGGAGGATTCATGGCGTAATTTTCTTAGTCATCGCCAAGTTGTCGAGCAGTAAATGAAAGAAGATGAGACCTGTATACGGCTCCCACGGCGCAAGAATGCGACGAACGCCGTCATAGTCTAATGGGGTCTCGAGATTCAGCCAGCGACGCAAGTTGTTGCGCGCGCCAACATCATCACCGGGGAAGACGTCGAGTCGAGCCATGCCGCGCAACAAGACGTATTCTGCAGTCCAGCGTCCCACGCCGCGCAAGGCGAGGAGCCGCTCAGTAACGATCGCGTTGTCGAGTGGATCCAGCACGTCTACATCGAATGCACCGGTGCGGCACGAGCGTGCGAGCTCGATGAGTGAGCGGCCTTTCTGCAGGCTGAACCCCAGCTTGCGAAATGTGAGGGCCTGTCGGCGCATAAAGTCCTTCGGTTGCGGAAATGCGTAGGTAATCCCCGTTGAGCCTTTGTGAGCGGCACCAAAATGTTTTGCAACACGATTCAAAAGGATGATGCCGAGACTCAATGAGAGCTGCTGACAAGCGATGGCGTTGGCGACTGACTCGAACGGGGTAAGAAAACGCGTTGGCTTAAAGCCGCGGAATCGCTCGGCGAGAGGGCCAAGCCTATCGTCATTCGCCACAAATTGATAGAAGGGTTCGAGATCAATCTGTGTTCCCAATAACCGCTCCAGTGCCATTGTGCCCGAGGCCTTCATCTCGTCTGTCACGTTCGGCCCCTCGATCGTGACCTCGAGACTCGGTGCATTTGTTGCCCCAACTTGTGTCACGCTCATTTCGACAAGCTCGCCACTTAACCACAAGGTCCGCCGGTACGTCTGACCATCCCACCGATCGACATCGTTGGACGGCCGACGCTTCAGCACCCACGCCGTCATATCAAGACGGAATGGGGCGATGGGCGTGATGGTAAATTTAGTATCCATCAAAATCTTCGCTGCGGATATCGTCCTCATCGACGCCAGTTTTCACGAGCATCTCGCGTACGCCATTGACCATTCCAGGAGGACCGACAACATAGTAGATCGGCGAAGGAAGTCCAGGCAGGTATTTTGCCAACAACTCTGGGCCGATCATTTCTGTTTCACCCTTCCACACAGGATTCGCCTTTTCCATGTCAGTCATAGTGGCGACGAGCGTGTAATTGGGGTTGTCCTTTTGCAGAACGGTCAAGTCCTCGAGGAACGCAGAACTTTCGGGGTTGCGGTTGGAATAAAAGACAACAATGCGTTGCGGCAACTTGTCTTGTGCTGCGCGGAACAGGATGCTACGCACCGGCGTAATGCCGATTCCGCCCACGAGGAAAACGGCAGCGCGCGCTGGGTTGTTGTGCAAGGTAAAACTACCGCTAGGCCCTTCGATTTGGAACGCAGTGCCGATCGGAAGATCCGGCAACTGGCGCTTGAA
>CAZUAY010000035.1:0-1868 GCA_964618405.1 uncultured Lentisphaerales bacterium | reverse complement strand
GCTGCTGCTACCAAGTTTTTCAACGCGGGAACAACCTGCTCCCACTGACGTGTTTTGAGTCCGCAGTCCGGGTTCACCCAAAGCAATTCTTTTGGAATAACGTCAATCGCAGCGCGAAGCAGACCGAGCATTTCTTCGGCCGACGGGACGCGTGGCGAATGAATGTCCCAGACTCCGGGTCCAATCGCGTTCGGATAATGGAGGCGCGCGAATGTGCCGAGCAACTCCATGTTCGAGCGAGAAGTCTCGATCGAGATCACATCCGCATCGAGTGCGGCAATGCTACTGAAAATATCGTCGAACTCACAATAGCACATGTGCGTGTGGATTTGCGTCTCGTCGCGTACGCCACCGGCCGAGAGACGAAATGCATCGACGGCCCATGTCAGATAGGCTTCCCAGTCCGCACGGCGGAGCGGGAGGCCTTCACGCAAGGCGGGTTCGTCAATCTGAATAATGCCAATGCCCGCCGCTTCGAGGTCGAGTACTTCGTCACGCAAGGCAAGGCCAATCTGCTTGGCGGTTTCGCTACGTGGCTGGTCATCGCGGACGAAGCTCCATTGGAGAATCGTGATGGGGCCCGTAAGCATTCCCTTCATGGGCTTACTCGTTAAGGATTGGGCAAACTTGGCCCAGCGAACGGTCATGGGATGGGTGCGATGCACGTCACCAAAGATGATGGGTGGTTTCACACATCGCGAGCCATAACTCTGCACCCATCCGTTTTCGGTGAAACAGAATCCGGCGAGCTGTTCGCCGAAATATTCGACCATGTCGGTACGTTCAAACTCGCCATGCACCAGCACATCAAGACCGATATCTTCCTGACGACGAACGCACGCCGCGATCTCGTCCTTCAGGAACTGTTCATAGCCAACGAGGGAAAGTTCACCACTCTTGAAACGTGCACGGGCGGAGCGCACTTCCTTCGTTTGGGGGAATGACCCGATGGCGGTGATTGGGAGAATGGGTAGATTGAATCGTGCTTGCTGCTTCGCATAACGCGCAGTAAAACCGCTTTTTCGCTTCAGGTCTTTCGCAACCACGGCACCGACCTTCGCCTTCACAGACGGGTTGTGAATGAGTGAACTCTGTCGACGACTCGCGATGGCTTTGCGATTTTCGGTCAGCGCAGCATTGGCGTCATCGCCGTTGACAAGCTTAGCGAGCGCTGCAACTTCCTTCAGTTTTTCATCGGCAAACGCGAGCCAGAGCTTGATTTCGGGATTTAATTTCTTCTCGTCGTTTAAACTGTGCGGTGAATGCAGCAACGAACAAGACGGCGAAATCACGAGTCGATCACGGCCGATTGCAGCTTCTGCCTTTCGGATCAACTCGAGAGAAGCATCGAAATCATTTCGCCACACATTCCGGCCGTCCACAACGCCGAGTGAAAGCTTCATCGTTGCTGGCAAAGCGGCCAGCAACGCGTCGAGCTCCTGAGGCGCTCGCACGACATCGCAATGAATCATGTCTACTGGCAAGGAGCATGCGGTGGAAAGATTGTCGCGCATGTCACCAAAGTACGTTGCCAGCAGTAGCTTTAATCCCGGCACGCCATCGCGGATTTGCTGGTAGGTGTCACGCAGCGCGGCGCGGTGCTCGGGCGTCAAATCAAGACCCAGAACTGGCTCATCGATCTGCACCCACTGCGCGCCTTGGGCTTGTAGACGCCGCAGGACTTCGATGTAAATCGGAATAATTTGCTGACGCAGCGAAAAGCGATCGAATCCACTTTGCTCGCGTGTCTTACTAAGCTGAAGGAAGGTAAGCGGGCCAATCAAGACCGGCACGGTGCGGACGCCTAATGCCAGCGCTTCGGCAAATTCATCGAAGGGCTTTGTGGAGGAAAGTCGAAACGTTTGTCC
>CAZUAY010000034.1:1883-19742 GCA_964618405.1 uncultured Lentisphaerales bacterium | reverse complement strand
ATCTGGCGTCCGAACATCGGCCAAGGCGGTTGGAAACAGGGCATGCCGACCGACCTCGACTGGATTGCGCAATGCTTCCGTCTGCTGGGCGAGACGGGCTGTATGGGAGTTTATCTTGATAGTGTGAACTATTATTGGGGCACCCAAGCCCCCGCCTACTATTTGATGGCGCAACTGTCATGGAACCCCATGGCAGACCCACGTTCAGTGATGAATGACTACTTCCAAAAGGGCTTTGGACCAGCCGCCGAAAGGGTCCAAGAGTACTTTAGTCTTCTGCAAATCGCGCATCGTAAGATGTTGCCCGGCGGTCAGGATTGGGTGACGGCTTTTGACAAGGAGACGTTTACTCAGGCCGAGCAATTGCTGGAGCAGGCGCAAAAAACGCTGGAAGGCGCGCCGGAGCGATACACCCGTCGTCTGGCCTTCGTACGAGCCGGCTGCGAATTTCTCCGACTGCAAACTGAAAACCGTGCGTTAGTGCCGGTCTTACTAGAGGCCGGAGACAAAGCGGATGCTGGAGGTCTCGCGAAGGCACGCGCCAATTGGGCGGCGATGCAGGCGCTTGCCAAACGCCATCCCTCGTTCTGGCATCCTGGCTACGCCGGCAGTTACCTCCGCCCAATCGTAGACCCGGATTATAAGAAGTAAGGTAATCAACAGATGATAAGACTCAACCCAATTACGTTAGCTTTTGTATTGTCGTTTCCGATGGTCGAACCCACCGTGACTCGCGCTTTGGATGTGGCGGCACCGACGCCCCTCGCTACGCCGGATAATAAAGAGGCGCTGGATCGATACGGACAAAAGCCTGTGCCCAAGGTGGTCGTGGAGAATGCCTGTGCGTGGCCGAACCTCACGCGGTTACCAAACGGCGATATTGTGGCTTTGATATACAATCAATCGAGTCACGGTCGGCTACCGGGCGATGTTGACTGCTGGGCCAGCACCGATGAGGGCGAAACGTGGACCCGGCGTAGCACGGCCGCGCCGCGCGGTACGCCCGAACAGAACCGGATGAATGTGGCAGCCGGTTTGACGGCTGACGGCAACTTAATACTGGTTACTTCCGGCTGGTCGAACCCCGGCAATCCAGATGCCGTGGGGCTGAAAACGATAGGCGTTATCCTACCCACGTGGGTCTGCATCTCAAAAGATAGCGGCCTTACCTGGAGTATTGACAAGGAGGGTTTTCCAAAATCTCCAGACGGCCGTCCCTTGATTCCATTCGGCGATATCATGCCCGGTCAAGACGGCAAACTCCGCGTGGCGGCTTATTGCGGACCTCGCGGTTCGGCGGACGGCGATGCGCCCGCTGTGCCGCCCGACAACGCATTGGCCCAACGTGCCGCCGAAGGGCAAAACTGGATCGTGCGCGGCGACGGGTATACATGGGATGCACCCCTTCCTCTTTGCGAAGCTATCGGCTCTAACGCTTTTAACGAAACGGCGCTACTGCACTTGGGTGAGGGACGATGGCTTGCCGCAGCTCGCTACGGATCCGGCTCCATGTTCCCCCAGATTTCGAAAGACGATGCGAAGACGTGGAAGAGTAGCAAAAAGATCAGAGGGTTTCCGGGTCATTTGCTGAGGTTGGCTAATGGCACCATCCTGCTTTCGTATGGGAAACGCGGGGGCGAGCAGCCGGGTGTCGAGGTGATGTTCAGCGACGACGAAGGCCAGACCTGGAGCGAACCCTACCGCCTGCTTAATACGCGCCCCGGCAACGGCGATCTTGGCTATCCGAGCAGCATCCAGCGCAAAGACGGCCAAGTCGTAACCGCTTACTACGAGGGCAACTCCAGTAAGCACGACTACGTCATGGCGCTTGTGGTTTGGGACCCAGAACAAACACGAAAAATAAAAACCCCTTGAGTTAAAACCTTGTCGGAGTAATAGTAGATTGCCCGTGGCGAGAGGGATGCAAATCAAAAAGAAAGATAATAAGGAACAAGCTATGAGTGACACGAATCGCAGAACGTTTGTGCGAACCGGGGAGCCGATCGGGCTGATTGGCGGCGATAAGGGCCGGTGTCGCCGCGAGGGCGATGCCCTGATTTTGATGCCAGATGAGCGTTGGGGCAACCCGGTGTTTGCCGATGCCTGCCTCGACGAAAGCGACTTTCACATCCATGCGCGGCTGACGCTGGATCGACTGGCAGGGACAGGTGTTTCAATGCTATTGAGCGGTCACTATCATTACAATTGGTCTCGAGCTCAGGGCAACTTTGCATTTCGAATCTGTTTCGACCAGGACATTAGACCTTCGTGTAAGGAAAAAGCCGACAAAGCCTCCTACATTGTTTATGGTGGAACCAACCCAAGGAAATACTGGCATTCTGATCAAACCATGTGCGAGAAGCAGGTTTTCGGGCCCTCCCGCGATCATATTCAGGCAGGCAAGCCGTTCGATGTTGATATTTTCCGACAGGGAAATGAATTAATTCTTGAGATAAATAAGCAGAAAGTGTTTTGTATCCCCTTCGAGAAGCAGGCCTCACCTTTAACTGGACGCAATGCCAGTAACGGCTACAGTATGTCGGTTGAGTTAGGAGAGATCATCTCTGCGGGGCGCAGTGGTGATACGGGGTGGCCGATCAGCATCGGATTTCTGCCGGATTATGGCACCATCAAGATCCACGAATTTTACGCAGAGGGTTGCTTTACCGGTCCGGTCTTTCCAACTTGTGATATCTGGAGAATGAATTCCGATGGATACAGCGCCTACCGTATCCCCTCGGTCTGCCGAACACCTGGGGGGCGCTTACTGGCCTTTTCCGAGGCACGCCGTTCTTACCTTTCACGCGGTTGGGAATTTCATCCGAATACAGGACGCGAAATTTTGTCTGCCGACCTTCACTGCGCAATGAAAAGCTCTGAAGATGGCGGCCAGACTTGGTCGGAACAGACCATCATTCCGCAACTTGAACGCGGATTTATGTACGAAGCCCGCGATCCTTCCCCACTACCTGATCTGGAAACAGGCGAAATTTTCCTGTTTACCAGGGGGCCCTACGTGGTGTCATCGAAGGATGATGGCCAGACTTGGTCAGAACCGCGTTCACTGGCCGGAGCACTGCCCGGCGAATGGAAAAACTTCTCCTCCGGCGCAGGCAACAGCGCGATCCAGTTGCGCAATGGGCCATTTAAAGGCCGTTTGGTGGCCGCAATTTCTGGTTCGAACATTGTTGCCGTAATTCTCTCCGACGATCACGGTAAGACGTGGCGACCGGGCGCCTTTCATGTCGCGCATAAAAATGGCGAACCCTCTATCGCTGAGCTTTCCGACGGAGGATTAATCGTGAGTCCTCGCCACAGGAATGAGCCGCTAGGGCGCCTATTCCTTTTAAGCGAAGATGGCGGCGAGAGTTTTTCTGAAAAACGCTACGAGCCGACCATCCCCATGTATGGTCAAGGAGAACTTGTCGCCTGTGAACCGTTGAAAATAACCGGCAAAGGGATCGTTAGACCTATCGTTTGTTGCGGTCCAGCCGAAGACAAAACCAAGCTGACGGTTATGGTAAGCCTTGACGACTGCAAAACCTGGCCAATTTCTCGGGTCATCGACGATGGTTCTGCGGCCAACCTTGCTCTGGTTGCTTTGCCTGATGGAAACGTAGGGGTACTTTACGAACGCGACAAGTATCGGCGCTTGAGCTTTCAGCGTGTCGATCTCGTTTCGATGATCACGGATTGGGAGAATCCGGTTCCATGATGGGTTCCATGATGAAAAACGGAAAGTGCCAAAAACGATGCATTGTGTTAAAGTTCTGCTTGATGTGGATATAAAGATGTTGATCACGGTGCGATAAACCAATCCCAAACCATAAGAAATTTCTATGAACAAAATAATCGAAACGAAAGCAATCTGCAAACAGAATAATCGCTATATAGGCTGGCCGACTATCGCCTGCGCACCGGATGGCACGTTGCACGCTGTTTTTTCCGGCGACCGTGACGAGCATATCTGTCCGTTCGGAAAAAGCTCTATCATTTCCTCTCGGGACGGAGGAAGTACGTGGAGCGAACCGCAGCTTGTAAACGATACGCCGACGGACGATCGTGACACAGGGCTGTGTATTCTTGCTGACGGCACCTTGGTTCTAAGCTGGTTCACCTCGTATTATTACCGAGCCTACGAAGTGAACTGGAAAGGGTATTGGGTGGGGAACTACGCAGGCATGATCCAGCCGTGGTCTGAGTGGGAGCAGGAGCTCCAAAAGATCACCCAGGGCGACCTTGACAAATGGACGCCGTTTATAAAGGGCGCGGCACTCGCTGACTCGAAAAGATGGGACAACGCTTGGAAAGAACTGGGATGCGTAAGCGACGTTCTCTATGATACGCGGTTCCCGACCTGCACGCGGCGGATGGGTTATTGGACCCGACGTTCGCACGACGGCGGAAAGACGTGGGACGAAGCAACGCTTTCGCCAGGCAGCGCCCCTCACGGCCCGAATGTTTTAGACGATGGCCGATTGATTTATGTCGGTGCTGATCTATCGTGGTCCGGTAACCTAGAAATTGCGGTTTCGCCCGACTGTGGGCTGACTTGGACACGACTGGCCAGTTTGAATGCTCAGCTCAAGCTACCGGGCGGCATCTCAGCCCGACTGTGCGAACCGCATGTGGTCGCCGCGCCCTCCGGCAAACTCGTTGCCCTCGCTCGCTTCGAAGCAGCGCTTCCTGGAGAGGAACGCTTCCTGTGGCAGTTTGACAGCGAAGATGGCGGTCACACCTGGACCGAACCGCATCCGAGTACGTTGAATGGATATCCACCGCACCTGTTGCGAGTTAGCGATGGCCGCCTGTTGGCTAGTTTTTCGGTGCGCCACAAACCACTCGGCCACCGCTTCTGCTTCAGTAGCGACGAAGGAAAAACGTGGGACGTGGATGACCAGTTGCATGTTGAAACCAAACTGGGCGATCTCGGCTACGTTTCGACCGCCGAAGTCGCCCCAGGCAACTTTGTTTCGGTTTATTATCAACGGGATCGCGAAGGGGAGAAACCTTGTTTAATGATGACACGGTGGAAGGGATAAAACGTCAGGATAGCGGGTTGAGGGTAACGAAAATTACTCATATTTGAAAGAAGGAGTTCATCGAGATGAAATTAGGTAAGCAGTGTTTTTATTTAGGAGGCGAAAATGGTTAAATTACGATCATGGGTAGTGTTGGCAACGATGGGATGTTTTTTGCCTCTTTTTGGGCGAGGCGCGGAAGATTCTGCTTCTACAGTAAAATCAAATAAAGCTCCACTCGAAAAGGCGGAGGAGGCAGGTTGGGAGCCTGTATTTACTGATAATTTTGACCGTAAAGAACTCGGTGAAAATTGGAAGGTCGTGAGTGGTAAGTGGGAAATTAAAGACGGTAATCTTCACGGAAGTGGAACCTTGCTTTGTACAAAAAACTTTCCAGCACGAGATGAAACAGGTCAAATTTATCCTGGTGGATTTGCATTAGGTTACATTCGAATGGAGTTCGAGGCAACTTCCGCAGTAAAGCCATTCATCTTTTTTAAAGACCAAAAGCCTGAAGTTGTACTCGGTGATTTAAGTTGTTTTATGAATGCGCGTTCGTCTGAAGAATCAAAAGATCCGCTTTACACGAGTGGCTACTTTTTTCAGTTTGGCGGTTTGTATAACACCAGGAATGAGATTACCAAAAAAGGCCAGAGCGTTGTTTCCGATTTAAGCCCGAGCAAAGTTATTGAAACCAATAAACGCCATAAAATCATCGCTGAAAACGACCAAGGGCATTTACGTTTTTTCGTTGATGGTGAACCGCTTTTGGATTATGAGGAGTCGGGCTCTATCATGGGCAGTGGTTTTGATCAGATTGGATTTTATTTTTATACAGCATTTGATGTTCATACCGTTAACGTTTACGTCAAAAAATTACCGGGTGGTCTTGATCGGGACTAGAAGGTTGTTCGTTCACCGTTTATCTTTTGGAGAAATTATGATGAGTTCTAAAGCATTACAAACGCTATCGTTATCACTCGTATGTGGTTCAGTTTTTTCTGGGTCCTTGCGTGCAGATCAGCCCGCATTCAATACCCCACAGGCTATTTTGACAAAATCAAATAGTCATCCAACAAAGCTTGTCGTTGTAGAAAACGGGAAATGCAATATGCCGATTGTGGTTTTTAAAGATGCACCACTCTATACAAGAAAGTCTGCCGATGAGTTGGCGGAATACATTCAGAAAATAACAGGAATAAAGCCTGAGGTGATTGAAGGTGAGCCTGAAAAAACACCCGAGCATGCTATCTGGGTGGGTGTTCAGCCAAAGGTAAAGGAAATTTTCCCAACTGTTGATTTAGACTTTAAATTTCCTGAGGAACTCGTCGTAGCTGTAAATGATAATCATATTTTGCTTGCTGGCAGAGACATCTGGACAGAAGAGGGTCTTATCGTTGAAACAAAAAAAGGCAAAAAATATGACGGTATGCAGCTTGAGTACGGAACAGCAAATGCGGTTTATACCTTTATACAAGACTTTCTTGGCGTACGGTGGCTTTGGCCGGGCGAATTGGGGGAAGACGTTTTAAAGAAAGAAACGATTGCTTTTGGACCCTTTGAATATCACTATCACCCCCAGATAAGGGCTCGTACTGGCATTTTTCATTATTCGGGAGTCATTGGCGGAGGACATGGCACTTCTCGTGATTGGACTCGCAGGCAGAGGCTTTCTCTTGACTCATTAAAGGTAGAAGGCGGACACGCTTTCACCGAATGGTGGACGCGTTTTCACGAAACCCACCCTGAATATTTTGCTTTGCAGCCAGACGGAACCAGAAGCGGTTATCCGGGCCCAAGGACTGTTAAAATATGTCAGTCTAATCCTGCGGTTTGGAAGGAGTGGCTGAGAGACGTTGAACAGCAGTTGAAAGATAATCCGAATCAACAGGTTTTTAATGCCTCCCCGAATGACGGCTGGACCGCGGGTCATTGCATCTGTGACACCTGTCGTAAATGGGACCATCCCAAAGGTGAACCGAGACTCTTTTCATGGGAGGGACTGGGTCAAAATTATGTTTCACTTTCAGACAGACACGTCACTTTTGCTAATCATTGCGCACGGCTTCTTAAAGAAAAGTACCCAGACAAAGATTATTATGTATTGATGCTTTCCTACGGGCATTCACGACCCATTCCAATCGAAGCCGTTCCTGATGACAATGTAATAATCAGTAGTGTCGCCCTTTTCAGCTTTGGCAGGCCTGATGATATTGCTGATCGAGCATCAACGTGGGGAACAACCCATCGCGAGCAGTTTGATGGATGGGGTAAAGTAGCCAAGCATATTATCTGGCGTCCCAATACCCCAGGCTTGCTCAACGTTGGTGCTCCGTACTTTTCTATCGACCAGACAATTGCGGATTTTAAATTGGTGGCAGAAAGAGGCGCTATCGGAATATTTGTCGATGGAATATTAGAGCATTGGGGAACCCAGGGGCCTCTTTATTATATCATGGGACAACTCGCATGGGACCCTTCCAAAGCTGGAGCGGAGCTTCTTCGTGATTATTATACGCGAGGTTTCGCAGAAGGCGCAGACGCTATCAGAAACTACTGGGATCACCTGGGTGCGTACAGAAATAAATTTAATGAATTGGGTGAAAGCGATTGGGGAGTTTATGATGAACCCTTTTTCGATAAAGCAAACTCCTTTCTTGATGCTGCCGATGAAATGCTTTCCGGCAAACCAGATATTTACAGGGAACGTGTTAATTTTTTCCGAGCTGGACTTAACTATTTTAAGCTGATCGTTGAAAACAAGACGCTGATGGGTCAATTCTTTGAAAGCAAAAAAATGGATCGGAAGATCGAGAGCCAGGTACGGGAAAATTGGATCGTGATCGAGAAGATCGCAACTGATAATCCTTATTCAATAAATTGGAGCCCAACAAGACCGGGAAATCCAAGAATGAGAAACCTGCATCCGGATTTCACAAAATAGACAACATGTTTTATAAGGAGTTTTATATGAATAAGATTATTAATTTAGGAGCTTTGTTTTTTATAACTTCTACGGTCGTCTTAGCAGATGGCTTTACGATGGACTTCCACTGGAAGTTTAAGGAAAACGCTGCTCAACAGTTATTTAACACGAAAAAGTATAAAGAAGCAGAACAAGCTTTTGAGGCACTGATTCCCACCGCAGCAACGGAAGAAGATAAAAACAAGACGTTGTCTAAGGCAGCTATTGCCCTTGGGTGTCAGAAAGACCAGTTTGAGACAGCCATGGAAAAAGCACAGGCAATCGGGGACAAAGTTCTCTCGACGTATACTCAATTCAGAATTTTGGATTTTAATCTCAAATACCAAGCCCTAACTGAAACCTTTAAAGATGAGGATATTTCCGCATGGCCTGACAGTATTAAACCAGAAGGGTATTCGATGCGAGGTAGGGCGTATTCTGTTCTTGAAAATTATGAGGCTGCAATTTTAGATTACCAAGCCTTTATAAAAATTTCGGGTCTTTTGAACTCGAAAAATCGCAGTGATGTTGCTTACGCCTATAATAGTATTGCCAGTTTTCAGCTAAAGCTTGATCAAAAAGATTCGGCTATTGAAACATACGAAGCGGCTTTAGCCTATTATGAAAAAAACAAAGAAATAATCGGTCAAGCGCCCTATTGCAGAGCAGTAACCGCGTATGGTGAACTATTGAAGCAGGATAAAAAGTACGAGAAAGCAATCAAGGTACTGACCCGTCATAAAGCAGAAAGTCCGAGTGCCGCCGCTGAGGTTTTTGTGTTAGCGGGAGACCTTTACGTTTTAATGGATGAAAAAGACAAGGCGATTGAGAAATATAAGGAAGCGATTGAAGCGACGAAGCTAAGAAAAAAGGATTATGGACATCTAACTAAAAAGATTGAGATGCTGCAAAAAAATTGAAATAAGGAAGCATAGGTTCCCATGCGACAGGCTGAGAAATAAATTTTGACCTTTTAGCTCTCACCTCAATCCAACAATATCTCTACAAAGAATTGACCATGCAGACAATCTTCCGAATTCCACCCAAACTTGGCGTTGTTCTTTGCTCCATGGTGTTACTACCCGTTCTGCAGGCCAGTAATAAACATGTTGCGAGGATTCCGGAAAGCAGCGGTGCGTCCGCACGCCATATTTTACAGGAAGCGGTTGCCAATGAGACCGGCTGGGTTAAGGTGCATGCGGCGGAGTTTCTGCTACAGTTGGGTTATAGCCCGGAAACCGTCTGCGAGCCGTTTGTCCGTGAGGCGGCCGCTAACGATCAACAGGCGCCTTACCGGATCGGCGTCTGGCGCATCCTAGCCCTTGGTGATCTTGACGATCTGCGCCGTCAGACATGGCGGGACAAGATCCGGCAGGCCTTTCTTGATCCTGAGGGATCAGACCGCCTGCATGCCGTGGAAACCTTGGCGAAACTTGATTCCCCACTAACGGAGGAAGATCGTGGCTCGCTCCAGGAGTATATCCGGGAACGCCCGCCGTCCGAAGCGGTCTTCGCGCAATGGGCGCTGGCAAGCGCTCGAGATGAGGCTGAAGTCGCGGCGCTCGTCGCGTATCTTGACGATGATGACTCGCTCGCGCGTCTGCGGGCAGGCGCGGCCTTACGCTACCTTGGGACACTCTCGGAAAAGCACGGGCGAAAACTGGCAAATCGGGCACTGGCGGAACCTGAAAATTCACTGGCTCGGGTGCATCTGCTGGCGGCGGCTTGGGTAACGGGCAGTCCCGATTCTTCGTCAGCGGAATTTCGGGATCTGCTCATCGGCCTTCTTCAGGCGAAAAATCCGGACGACCGAAAAACTGCCGCTGATGCATTCGCTCAGTGTGGTGACATGCGGGATTTGGCCAGCTTACAACCCCTGTTGCAGGACGCCGATCCGGACGTCCGTGTTTTCGCAGGCTATGCCGTTTTGCGCATTTTGCGACGTGTTCCCAAGACAATCGGCGGTTTGGATTGGACGGTCATCGGGCTTTACTTCATAGGCATGCTGGGAATCGGTTGGTATTTTTCTCGACGGACTGAAACCGCGGATGACTACCTGCTCGGCGGCCGGAACCAACGGCCTTGGGCGGTCGGCCTGTCGCTGTTCGCCACCCTGCTCAGCACACTCACCTACATGGCGTATCCCGGCGAGGTCATCAAGCACGGCCCGATGATCTTGGCTGGGCTGCTGGCCTATCCCCTGGTCTTTTTATTGATCGGGTTCTTTTTCATTCCGCTCGTGATGCGGTTGCATGTAACGAGTGCCTACGAAATCCTCGAGCAACGGCTGGGGCTGTGCGTGCGGATGTTCGCGTCCGTAATTTTTGTTTTGATCCGACTGGCTTGGATGGCGGCCATCATTTATGTGACCACGGCCGCCATCGTCATTCCTGTCCTGGGACTCGACCCGCAATGGGCACCTTGGATAGGCGTGATCATCGGCGTCATCACCTTGGCTTACACGTCACTCGGCGGACTGCGGGCGGTGATCTGGACAGATGTGGCGCAGACCTTTATCCTCTTCTTTGGTGCGTTAGCGACGGTGACCCTGATCAGCATCCACTTTGGAGGCTTCGGCTGGTTTCCCACGCAGTGGGCGCCGAATTGGGATCCGCCGATCGTGTGGTTCAACGCCGATGCGCGTATCACGTTGGCTGGCTCGTTGATGATGATGCTGGGGTGGTTTGTCTGCACGGCCGGGTCAGACCAGATGGCCATCCAACGCTATCTGGCCACGCGTGACGCCGCCGCGGCGCGGCGCATGTTCGCCACCACGCTGATCACCTCGCTGCTGGTTACTTTGCTGCTGCTGTGTATGGGATTCGCGCTGCTGGCTTTTTTCAAGGCAAACCCACAAATGCTGCCGGATGGGCGGACGATTGAGAATGCCGCCGATCAATTATTTCCGCGTTATATTGTTTTCGGCCTCCCACCGGGAGTTTCTGGTCTGGTGGTAGCCGGCTTGCTGGCGGCGGCCATGAGCAGCCTGTCGTCGGGCGTCAATTCCGCTGCCACGGTCATTCAAGTGGATTTTATTGAACGCTTTTCCAAGATTCGGCGCGAGGGGCGCGATGCCGTGCGCCAGGCCCGGTGGATCTCCGCCGCCGTCGGGATTGTCGTCGTCCTACTCAGTCTGTCCATCAGCCAAGTGAAGGGCAACCTGTTCGAGGTGGTCAACAAGGTGGGCAACCTGCTGACCGCACCGCTGTTTCTCCTGTTCTTCATGGCAATCTACGTACCCTGGGCGCGCAGTGCTGCCACGCTGCTGGCCGTAGTAGCCAGCATCGTGACGGCTGTCGCGATCGCTTATTTCGAGGTATTGGGACTGTCCTTTATCTGGATCATTCCCGTATCGTTAGCCGTGGGTGTGGTCGTGGGCGCTGTGCTCAGCCTGATTCAGTGCGGAGCAACGGTCCGCCAACGTGCAAAGCGGACGGTGGCGGGAGGAGAAAAGGAGTGATAACATGATCGTTTCAGACGAGGACGCATCCAACGAAATTGTTGGGGACGTTCAGTTTCCAGGACAGTGGACTGTCTTTGCACCCTTCGCACAGCACGACGAGACGTTGCCAGAGAAAGTGCTGATGGCTATCCCCGATACCCTCACGGTCGGCGGAGCAACGCTGAAACCCACGCGAGTGACGCCGACGCTTAACCAATTCGATTTCTGCCCCTTTTTTGGAATTCCGCATCAAACAGAAACACTTGGCAAGACGGCCTACGTCTTCATCCCGCTGATCGCCACGGAAGCGAAACGCATTACGTTAGGCTTGGGCGGTGACTGCTGGCTGGAAGCCTGGCTCAACGGCGAGCAAATTGTGGGCGGAGATGGAAAGGAAAATCATTGCTTTCCTCCCTCCATCTCGGACCAAATGCTGACGGTCACGTTCCGTGGGGGGCAGAATGTTCTGGCTGTGCGTCTCGTCGCGGGAAAAGGCCGTTCCATCCTTGCTCTGGGAGGGCCACGCGAACTACGCATCGGAGATTTCCGCTCTATTTTGTCGGATCCTTTCAACACAGACAAACGCTGGCGGAGCGCTACGCTCACCGTCAATCCCAGCGGCAAAGCAGCCGTTACGATTGGTTCACGGCGAGAATTGTTCATCGATGAGTTCCTCCTTGATGGGTTGAGCGGCGACGCGGAGCGGCGGTTGCATCATCCCGTCCCCCAAGAGATCGTCTTTCAAGCCGGCCAACACGGCAAACCGTGGGAAGGCAACATTGGCTATCCGGCAATGGTTGAAGAGGAGAACCGCATTCGGATGTATTACAGCGGACGGCCCGCGGTGATCGTGGATCGATCGAAAGACCAGTTTACATGCGTGGCGGAAAGCGATGACGGCATCCACTTCACCCGGCCAACGCTGGGCCTCTATGAATTTAACGAATCGAAAGAGAACAACATCATCTGGCACGGGGCTGCGGCCCATAACTTCACCCCGTTCAAGGACTCCAACCCCGACGCCAAGGTTGATCAGCGATACAAAGCGATAGCCTATCATCCGCAAAAGGGTCTCGGTGCCTATGGCTCGGCCGACGGAATCCATTGGCGCCTGATTGCAGATGAGCCTATTATTACGAAGGGCGGTTTCGACTCACAAAATCTTGCCTTTTGGGATTCGTTGCGTGGGCTGTACGTCTGTTTTCTGCGTGACAACACCGGCGGATTACGGCGCATCGCAACCTGCACGTCGAAGGACTTTATTCTCTGGACAGAACCGATACTCGTCCGGTATAGCGATGACCGCGAGGAGGAGATGTATACGAACGGAATTCTGCCTTATGCCCGCGCGCCACATCTCTATATCGGCACTCCAGCCCGATTCGTGGGCCAACGTCGGAAGGTGCTCGCACATCCACATCACGGCGTCAGCGATGCCATTCTGATTAGCAGTCGGGATGGGGTTTCATTCGAACGATGGGAGGAGGGATTTATTCGCCCAGGGTCCGAATGCGAAACCTGGACCGACCGCAATAATTTCCCCGTATGGGGCATGCTCCAATTGACGCCCGATACGCTCAGCCTCTATTGGAATGAGCACTATCGGCATCCGGGAATACGGCTGCGTCGGGGCACGATTCGAACGGACGGATTTGTCTCCATCCATGCGGGCGGAGGCGTTGGCGAGGTTTTGACGCGACCCCTCATTTTTTCGGGAAACCGGCTGGAGGTCAACTACGCGACATCCGCCATTGGGGCGTTGCGGTTTGCGCTCTGCGATGAAGCAGGCGCGCCGTTGCCGGGATTCGGACTGAACGACAGCGAGGTTCTATATGGCAATGAAATCGCGCACAGGGTAGATTGGTTCCCCGAAAGCGACCTGGGTAAACTTGCTGGACGGCCCATTCGTATCCGCGCACGACTGCATGACGCAGACTGGTATTCATTTCGTTTCAGAGAAGATGAAAGAGTTGAAAGTGGCGAGCGGCAAGTCGTGAGGAAGGGATAGGGAGGACGAGAATGCTGCTAAGAGCGAGACAAACACCCACAAAGCAGGTGCCGCGATATTACTTCTTTGAGATAATCCTTGAAAAGGAAATGAAATGATTGGAAAAGAAAGTCGAAAAAGTTTTGTTCTGGCCGGAGAGTCGGTTGGGATGCTCGGCGGCGCCGATCGCTGTCGCCGCGAAAGCGATGCGCTGGTTTTACTGCCGGACGAGCGTTGGGGAAACCCCCAGTTCGGTGATGCGTGTTTAGAAGAGGCCGACTTCCACATCCACGCGCGAGTCACGCTCGATCGTTTGGTCGGCTCCGGTGCTTCATTGCTGCTCGGTGGCCACTATCATTACTCGCATTCCCGACCGGAAGGCAATTGCACTTTCCGGATCTGTCTCGATGAAGACATCGCGCCAGCGCATAAGTCGCTGGACAAGCCGATGTACATTGTTCATGGGATGGCCAATCCGCTCAAAAGACACTGGAACCTGAGCGAGAACCTGCCCGCAAAACAAGTCGTCGGCAAGAGCCGCGATTTCTTCACCCCCGGTGTGCCCTTCGTGATCGATCTTTTTCGGCGCGGCGAGGACTTGACCTGTGCGATCGACGGACGGGACGTGTTTTGCATCTCGCTACGTGATGATGCGAGCGGCATCTCCCCCGGCCGTTCCGGCGATACGGGTTGGCCGGTCAGCGTCGGGTTTTTGCCCGGTCATGCGCCGCTTCGGATTCACGATTTTTGGGCCGAGGGCCGCTCCCCCACCCCGTTTTTTCCAACTACGGATCCTTGGCTCTTCAATTCCGGGGGGTATTCCCACTACCGGATCCCTTCGCTCTGCCAGATTGGCGGTGGGCAACTTCTCGCCTTCACGGAAGCACGTCGTGCGCGCCTGTCTCGCGCGTGGGAATGGGACTATGCGCTGGTCAAGGATGAGGTTCATTGTGTGATGAAGCGCTCCGACGACGGTGGACGGACTTGGTCAGAACAAATGAGCGTGATTGCTCGAGGCGCAACCTACGAGGCGCGCGATCCATCCCCCCTGTTTGACACAGAGACCGGAGAGCTTTTCTTGTTTACACGCGGTGGGCCGTGGGTCATTTCGTCGAGGGATCAAGGTCAGACCTGGTCCGCCCCGCGATCCCTGCATACGGCTGCTCCTGGTGGCTTTAAAAACTTAACTCCCGGCACGGCCAACAGCGCGATCCAATTGCGGCATGGGTCTTTTCCCGGGCGGCTCATTGCCGCGCTCTACGGGGGAAACATGATCAGCGTGATCATTTCCGATGATCACGGTCAAACGTGGCAGCCAGGCGCAATGCGCGTCATCGCCAACGCCGCTGAACCTACGGTGATGGAGCTGGCGGATGGCCGGGTGATTGTGAGTCCACGCATGATGGATGAGAACACGTACGGGCGCTTGTTTTTGATCAGTCACGATGGCGGCTCCAGCTTTGCAGAAACCCGCTATGAGCCGGCGATCCCAATTCCAGGTCAGGGCGAGCTGCTCGCGGTAGACAGCCCAGATCAGACCGCAGCGGGGGATGTCCGCCCACTTGTGTTTTGCGGCACCGCCGCAAATAAGACTCGACTGACCTTGTACGTGAGCCTAGACGACGGCAAGACGTGGCCAATCTCCCAGATCATTGACGACGGATCGGCTGCGAATCTGGCATTGGTGGCACTACCGGGCGGAGAAGTCGGTGTCCTGTATGAACGTGACAAGTATCGGCGGTTGAGTTTCCAGCGTGTGGATTTAGACGCGCTCATTCGTGAAAAGGAGTTAGGATGACTGCGAGAATAAGTCGAAAGGTGTTGGTTCAGGCCGGAGTGCCAATTGGAATGGTGGGTGGCGATGACCGCTGCCACTGTGAAGGCGGTGCTTTGGTTCTACTCCCAGACGAGCGTTGGGGCAACCCGATGTTCGGCGATGCGTGTCTGGAGGAATGTGATTTTCACATTCACGCACGCGTGACGCTCGATCAACTGAATGGCTCCGGCGCTTCGGTTCTGCTGGGGGGGCACTATCATTACAACTGGTCTCGCCCGGAAGGCAATTGCACCTTCCGAATCTGTCTCGACGAAGATCGGTATCCAAGGCCCAAGAGTCCCGAAAAAGTTATGCGAATCGTTCACGGAATGACTGATCCGCATCACACGTGGTCGCCTGCCGACGACACCTTTGAAAAGCAGATCGCTGGCAACTGCCACGATTTCTTCCGTCCCGGTGAAGCGTTCACGATCGATATCTTCCGATGCGGGACAGAACTGATTTTCGAGATCGACGGACGGGAAGTCTTCCGGCACAACCTGAGCGGTGGACGCCGCATCGCAGTCGGCCGTTGCGGCGATACCGGCTGGCCCATCAACGTTGGCTTTCTACCGGGACGCGGCACGATGCGCATCCACGAATTCTGGGCTGAAGGGTGTTTCCTCGATCCGGTCTTTCCGAGCACAGACATCTGGCAGTTGAATTCCGGAGACTATTCGCTTTACCGTATCCCTTCCATTTGCATGACTCGCGGTGGGCGTCTTCTGGCCTTCTGTGAAGCACGCCGTGCTTATTTGTCCCGCGGCTGGGAGTGGAGCATGACCCGGGGGACTGAAATTCAAGCGAGCGAAATCCATTGCGCGATGAAACAGTCCGATGACGAAGGCCGGACCTGGTCGGAACAACGCATCTTGCTCGACCGCGGTGCGACCTATGAGGCGCGCGATCCTTCGCCTCTCGTTGATCGAGACACCGGAGAAATTTTCCTCTTTACACGCGGGCCGTGGGTTATATCCTCGCAAGACGAGGGGCAAACCTGGTCAGAACCCCGTTCCTTGAGCGGAGCACTTCCAGGTGGCTGGGACAGTCTGACGCCCGGCACGGCGAACTGTGCGATCCAGTTGCAGTTCGGGCCATTCCGGGGGCGGCTGCTCCTGGCGCTCTACACAAAAAACATCATCGGCCTCCTCTACTCAGACGATCACGGTCAGACCTGGAACCCGGGTGCGCTGACCGCCTGCTTTTCGGCCAGCGAGCCAACCCTCGTCGAGCGGTCAGACGGACGGATACTCGTGAGTCCACGGGTGATGAATGCCGGTACGCCCAAGCGCTTATTCTTGATCAGTCAAGATGGGGGCGTCAGCTTTGTCGAGACTTGCTACGAGCCAGGAATCCCGATTCCCGGCCAGGGCCAACTACTGGCTATGGATTGGCCAGATCAGACGGTAGCGGAGAAAATCCGACCGCTCGTGTTCTGCGGTGCCGCCGATCACAAAACCCGGCTGACGGTCTACGTGAGCCTAGACGATGGCCAAACCTGGCCAATCTCTCGGGTGATTGACGACGGATCGGCCGCCAACCTCGCCTTGGTGGCCCTGCCCGGTGGAGAAGTTGGCGTGTTGTACGAACGCGACAAATACCGGCGGTTAGGCTTTCAGCGTGTCAATCTGTTGGAATTTGGGAAGGAATAAAAGCTGAAACTGCGGTATCAGTATTACAGGGAAGCGTAACGCTAAACTTCCCTGAATCCATTTCGCTGCGATAGCCACTTTCATTTTTGGGTCGATTTCGCTCGTTTTTGATTGACATTTTTGAGATGAAACGCTACCGTTATTACATTAAATGAGGTTGGAAAAACCATGACTCATCAGAAATTTACAAACGCCTACTTCTACGATATCACGACGATGAAAGCATTCCGTTATTTCCTGTCCCATCGCTCTATTGAGGTTCACCCCTAAACAGAAAAAGGAGTCAACATGAAAACAAAAAAAATGAGATTAAGGTTCAACGTAGCAGGCTTAGCGCTTGCGCTTATGATACTATGCGGTACAGCCGTTCAAGGCGAACCCGCCGTAGCCGAGTTTTTCCGCGACAATAGCTATATTGCACTGGGCGCACCGGCATCGCTGCAACTCGGTACCAACCAACCTTTTACCGTGGAAGGCTGGATATACATGCGTTCCGTTGAATTGAATAACATGCTGCTGAGTAAGAATGCGGCAAAGGACGGGACGACAGATACGTTTTACATGGGATTTTATGAGCTTAGGGATTACAACCGTCGCCTGACCATCCATTCGTCCTCCACAGGAACAGTTGAAAAAGTGGACATGTCCTATACGCCCTATCGTTGGTACCACACCGCGTTCAGCTTCGATGGAACGGACGTCTCCCTCTATCTAGACGGCGATCTGCAAATCACCAAGGCATTCTCCTATCATGATGTTCCAACGCACAATCTCTACATCGGCGGGTACAATTCAATCGACCTCGACGGGTATAAGAGTGATGTGCGGATGTGGAACGTTGCCCGTACACAGACCCAGATTCGGGACAACATGTACCGCCGACTTGCCGGCAACGAAAGCGGCCTGATCGGATACTGGCCGATGGACGACGGAACGGGGGAAACGGCCGGGGATCGTACGTCAAACAATAATGTTG
>CAZUAY010000034.1:0-1873 GCA_964618405.1 uncultured Lentisphaerales bacterium | reverse complement strand
CGATACGGCCCAAGATGGCACGTCAAACAACAGCACCGGTGATCTGGTCAACGCCGGGTGGGCTCTGCGCCCCGACCTGCCCGTTTCGGAAGCCGACGACCCCTTTGTCGCGTGGACTCCGTTTACGGTGGCCGACCGAGCTACGGGCAGTACTGATTTCACCGGCTCCAACGAAGTCGATGTCGTGACGTTCCCGATTCCAGCAGGGTATAACTCGTACCAGATTACCGAGAGCGGTGACATCGGCTCGTTGGGCACCTGGACGGCGGTCTCAACACCACCCACCTTCGTTCCCTTTACCCGGCCGGCAAGCGAGACGAACGTATTGCTTTACGCTTGGTTTACAAACTCGACGGGGGCAGTCGCGTTGCGCCGTTCGGGCACGATGATGCGCTACACCACTGCTGCTCCCGTCCCATCTGCACGCATCTCGCTGACGCGTGAAACGGCTGGGTTTACGGTGCGGGTCACTGGGCGGGAACTTGACGACGGCTCAACGGGTGGAACGACGGCCAGCGGGGAATCGATACCCATCCATGCGTACGAAGCCAGCCTGAATGGCGGCCCATGGGGCGATTTTACACCTGCGGCACCCTACGTCACGCTGACTAACCAACCAGCTTCTTACACGCTCTCGTTGCGAGTCATCAATGCCGCAGGGAACATCGCCAGCGCAGACTGCGCCGTGACCATCACCACGGCGGTTAGTCCACCTACTGACGGGAATCTCTACGTGGCGGCTGGCAATTTACTGGCCGCTTCTCCCTTCGACACGTGGACAACGGCCGCTGCATCGATTCAGGATGCCGTTACTGCATCCGCCGACACCGACACCATCCGTGTTGCGCCGGGTCTCTATACCGAAGCCACTGGTGATAACGTCGTGACGATTGGCGGTAACCGCACACTGCAAGCCTGGGGTGAAGTGGAAGCGGTGGTTATCGATGGCGAAATGACGCGGAGAGGCGTTAGGCTTTCGGGGGCGCCGACAGTTGACGGGTTTACCATTACGCGTGGGATTAACACTGGCTGGGGCGGCGGGGGTTATCTTGATACGACAGCGGGTTCAGGTGTTCTGCGGAACTGCAAAATCGAGGATTGTCATGTCATTAGCGGTGGTGACAAAAGAGGCGGCGGTGGGATTTTAGTGATAGGAACGGCTGGCAGCGCGGCCTACACAGCGATTGTGGAGAACGTCACGATTCGCAACTGCACGGTTGGACGCAGTAACAGCAAGGATGGCGGTGGCGGTGTATTGCTGCGCGACAGCCTCGCGCGGATCGAAAATTGTACGCTTGTGAGCAATCTGGTGTATGGAACCATGGCCAGTGGCGGCGCGATCGATATCAGAGAAGGAGCAGGCGGTTGCACGGTCATTCGAAATACGCTGATCGCCGAAAGCACAGCAAGACAAACCGGAGGCGGCATCCGGATACGCAGCCCCACGCTCATTGAAAATTGCACTTTCCGCGGCAACGTCGGGGGCGGAGCCTACGTAGTCGGCACGACGAACGTGACGATCAGGAATTCGTTGTTTTACGACAACGATGCGCGTACCTACGGCGGCGCAATTGCGTTCTACGATAAATATGCTGGCGGTGTGGTTGAAAGTTGCACGATTGTCAGCAACATGACCGGCACATGGCAGTCCTCGGGGGGTGTGCATTTTTATAAGACCTCGCCGAACCCTGCGTTGATACGGAATTGTATTGTTTACGATAATTATAAGGCGGGGAAAGATGGAGGGGCTGAACTCGCCAATATAAGCCCCTATGCATCTAATGTCGAAGTTTCGCATACGGTTAGCGATTGGGGGGGAGTCGGCACAGGCAATACAGCAGCCTCCCCGCAATTTGTGGATTTAGTAGGCAAG
>CAZUAY010000033.1:0-19823 GCA_964618405.1 uncultured Lentisphaerales bacterium | reverse complement strand
CTCAAACTCTCTGTGTTTAAACCCCAAACCCCATCACCAACATACTTGCCCCCCGTCACTGACCGATTACAAGACACCCGCATACGATTGTTGAGAAAGCGTCGTTAATCTGATATAATTTTCCGGGTGAAAATGCTACCAACGAAAAAAGCTCCGCACAAGACGGATCCTCTTGATGACCTGACATCGCCAGAGCTTCCGCGTGATGCCGCCGAGGTCATTTGTCAGCTTCTTTCCGCTAGCCACGATGAGTCGATGAAACAGCTTGCGAAGCGGATTTCGAAGGCTCGAACCTTTGTTCTGACGGCTGAACTCGCTGAGTCCGGCGATTCCTTAATCAATGCGTTACCTCCGCGCCACTTTGCGTACCCGAAGCGAGAGTTGCCGAATCCTATGGAGTATACGCAACTCGATTCTGGATCTGTGGGTGCCTGGTTTCGTCCAAACGGTGAATTTCATCGCGCGATTCCGGACTACGAGTATCGGGCTGAGCAAAATGAAATGGCCAGTGCCGTTGCTGAGGCATTCAGTACCCAGCGACATCTTGTTGTGGAAGCGGGGACTGGGGTAGGGAAGACGATGGCCTATCTTGTGCCGTCCGTCCTCTGGACACTTGCCAACAAAATTCCAGTCGTCATTAGCACGAATACTAAAAATCTTCAGGAACAAATTTTTCATAAAGATTTGCCTGCTATTGCGCGAATTATCAGGACGCCGTTTAAGATCGCCATAATCAAGGGGCGATCGAACTATCTTTGCCTGAAACGTTTTGCTTATTTGCTTCAGCACCGAGAAGTTGAGCTTGCCGAGGAGCAGCTTCTTCCTCTAGCGCATGTCTGCGCATGGCTTTTTAAAACACGTTCAGGAGATTTGTCCGAACTGGAGTTCGGGCATTCGCTTGCAGATAAACTTGCTTCGACGCCTGAGGACTGTCACGGGCGAAAGTGTCCGCATTATTCGCGCTGCTTTTTACAATCCGCTCGAAACGAGTCGCTTAATGCCGACATTGTCATCACCAATCATTCTGTCTTTTTCTCCGAGCCCGACAAACCGCTTGCCTTGCCCAAAAATGCACAGGTTGTCTTTGACGAAGCTCACAACCTTGAAGAAGCGGCGACGCGGAAGTTCCTGCGCGAGGTCACCTCTTATTCTTTTTATAACGTGCTGCGGAAACTATACTTGGCGAGTCGTCGGAAGGAGACTGGAATTTTAAGCCGCCTCCGAAGCTCACTTCTGAGCAATAATTTTCTGACCTCAGCGGAGGAGCGCGATGCTCTGTTTGAGAAGCTTGATGCCGCGATTAAGAACACGGATGCCGTCCGCATGTCGGGTCGACGATTTCTACGCTCGCTTGCCGATATTCCTCGGAAAGAGGAGAGTATCATGCGCATGCGGCCGCAGTTTACAGAGTCGAACGCTTGGTTGGACGTATTGCCGTTTTTGCAAAAATTCCAAGATGATCTGTATGCGCTAACGACTGACTTGGAGGCCATTAGCAAAGTATTCGCTGGTGACGAAACGGATGCGCCTTCTCAGGAAATTTCGGGACAGAAGCAGATCGCCTCAGCGTTTTCGGGAAGATTAGCTGACGAGTCGCCCTCATCGTCGGCTGCCGTTGCCGAATTTAGTCGTGAACTTTCTGTTGTTGTCGGTGGCGTGATTGAACTATCAGAGAATCTTAATTTTACAACATCCGTGTCCGATTCCGATTGGGTTTACTGGATTGCTCTTTCAAAGGAATATGACGGCAAACTCGTGGGAGGACTGCACGCTGCTCCGATTGAGATTGCGAAATTCATGGCGGATGCCGTTTTTGACAAGAAGGAAAGTGTCGTGCTCTGCTCGGCCACCATGAATGTCGGCGGATCCTCAAAATTCATTGCACATCGAATTGGTCTGGACCTCGTTGAACCCGAGCGTGTGATGTCGCTGTGCGTCGGTTCTCCCTTTGATTATCCCCGTCAGTGTCTTGCTGCGGTGCCGATGTTTTTGCCCAACATCGCTGATGCTCGTGAAAACGGGGAGGGCGATTACACAGCGGCTTTTGCCGATTTTACGGCAGAACTTGCTGCCGTCACGCATGGCCGGATGCTGGTGCTCTTTACGAGCTATCGAATGATGATGAATTGCGCTCAGCGCATCACGGAGACGCTGAGTCGCGCTGGCATTCGCCTTCTCGTGCAAGGAGTGGGGCATTCCCGGGAACGCATTACGCAGATGTTCCGCGAAGATCATCCTTCCGTGCTCATGGGCACCGACTCCTTTTGGGAAGGCGTTGACTTGATCGGTGAGGCGTTGAGTTGTCTTGTCATTGCACGCCTTCCTTTCGATGCGATCAATGATCCCGTGGTGAGCGCTCGCTCTGAGCGTGTTGCCGAAAACGGAGGCGATTCGTTTCGAGACTTCGCCTTGCCGAACGCCGTGATCAAATTTAGGCAGGGGTTTGGTCGGTTGATTCGCCACAACGACGACCGCGGTATTGTCCTCATCGCGGATCAACGTATTTTCACGAAAAACTATGGCGCTACATTCCGGAAGAACTTGCCTTCTGAGCTCCTCAAATACGAAGACGGAAAAAAGCTGCTTATCGACACGGCCAGATTCCTTGATAATACTAAACCAACCCTAACCCTTAATGTTCATCGCACTTGATACTGAATTCGTTTGGCAGCGTACCTACTATGCCAACTTGGGTCTGATTCAGGCCGGAATTTCCCCTGATTTCGACCGCGGTCTGCTGCCGTCCTCTGGTCCAGCCGTTTTGCACTTTACACCGAAAAACGACGATCAACGCGCCGTCTTGCTTCTTGATCCTCTGAAATATGACGGCAAATCCCTAGCGGCTGTGGTGTCGGATCGATCGACCACCAAGATCTTTCATGATGCTGTGCAGGACTTGCAGCACATTCACCACTGGTGCGGAGCAGAACCGGCTACTATCTTCGACACCCGCATTGCGGCAGGGTTTTGTGGAATGCCATCGACACTCTCTCTTCGTCAGTTGCTGATCAACACGGTGGGGATTGAACTCCCCAAGACAGAGACGCGTACCGATTGGATGCGCCGTCCGCTGTCACCGGAACAGCTTGAGTATGCTGCCGACGATGTCGCCTACATGGGCGATGTGATGGCAATTTTGATTGAAAAAGCCAAGGAGTTTGGCACCTACGACTGGATGATGGAAGCGCTGCAAGCGCTTGATGATCTCACGCTCTACATGGAGGATGTTCCAAGCAACGCCTGGAAGCGAATGAAAGTTCCGGTGACAGCGTTCAAGCAGCCACGCCAGTTGATTCGTTTGCGTGAACTCGCCGCATGGCGCGAGCAGACTGCCCGCGAACGGAATCTGCCGCGAAGCTGGGTTGTCGATGATAAAGTGCTTGTGAATGTGGCATTGAACCCACCTGCAAATGCTGGGATGATTTCCGCTAAAGAACTGCCACGGCCTTTCGCGCCGAAATTCTTCGAGGTGCTGGCAGATGTCGAACAGATGCCCGAAGAGGACATCCCCGAGTTGTCGCCAACAGCCTCAACCAAAGTGCGTGAGATCGCCGATCAGGTTATCAAGGTGATTGCTGCTGAAGCTGCAAAAGTCCACGTCGATGCCGCCTTGTTCGGGTCGAGAGCAGAAATAACAGCGTTCTGCCAGAATCCTGACAATCCCGAGCATCCACTAAACACAGGATGGCGGCATCAAGTTGTAGGGGCTTTGGCGCGCAGCACCGTAGGTTTTATTTAGGGGCTACTCGTTTTCGCTTGCGCTGTTGGTTTGGCTATCGAGCGCGACCTGTTCGTGTAGGGCGTCTGCCATTTGCATGCGTTCTTGAAACGTTTCGTCTGCCATTTCCCCATCGAAAGAGTAAACAATTTCCGCTGCTCCTAGAAAATTCCGTTCCTCCAGCAACGGCTGGATTTCCACCCTAAGATCATTCATTACTTTCTCAACATTATTTTCTCGTGCGTCTTCAAACAATTTTCTTTTGTTGATAACCTGTTGTCGAAGTGAGGCATAAGCAGGTCCTTCGAGATCGCTGATCAGTGTATTGCAGTGTTCTATTGCGGTACGATAAGCTGTTGGGTTGATTCGAAAAGTGTCATCTATTTCAGCTAGTTCCATTTTTGCAGCAGCAAGCACGCGGCTCTTCTCTCGTTGACCGAAGTGCGAAGCCAAACAAACTGCACTCGTTAGAACCAACAGGCCAGCCAAGCATTTCAAGCCGGTTCGGTAATGCCGATTGGTTTTTATCACTTTCGAAAACGTGATAACTTTATCCCACCAAATGCGAAAAAGCGATTTGGCAGCACGCAGGCTTTTTGAATAATCATGCTGCGCGAAGTTTTTTAGGCTAAATTTGTATCGGTGTTCGAGGGATGATACTGGATCCGCAGTGGGCTTGAAAGATCGTTGATGGATATTAAGACTTCGCAGCAAATCGTTGCGCGCGGCATCACGTAATTTAGACCGTAAAACAGTGCTTCGGGCTTTTGTGGGATTAATTTCACCGTAAATTAATGGAAGCCCTTTTTTGATGTTTTCAATTTCTTCAAGGATCTCTTCCCAGCTGCTGTAACGATCGTTGCGATTTTTGCAGAGGAGCCTTTCAATGAAATCACAGAAAAATGGGGAAAGCGTTGTGTTAAGCTCGTATGGGTCTTTGTATTGCGCATTCACCTGCATGTCCATGACCTCTTCGGCATTGATTTCCGCGAAAAGTCGTGTACCCGTACTCATGTGGTAGAGAGAGGCTCCGAGAGCGTACATGTCCGCATGGATTGTCAGGTGTTGCTCTCCAGTAGCCTGCTCGGGAGCAATGTAGGCGGGTGTTCCAAAAACGTAAGCACCATCCGACAGAGGTTTTCGTGCTTGTAGCGAGGATAGACTTGTGCTGAGACCAAAATCGGTGATTTTGACCGAACCGTCAATATCGATCATGATGTTGTCGGGTTTGATGTCACAGTGAATTAACTTGTGTTTGCTCCACGCATACAACAAAGCTTCGGCAACGCCAGTCGCAACGAAAAGACATTCTTCTTGAGCTAAGTAACCACGATTTTTCAACCAAGCACCAACCGTATAGCCATCAACGAAGTCCATCACAAAACAGAAGTGGTCGTTTCGGTAAAAGGCATCATAGACCTGCACAATGCCACTATGATTCATTTTTGCAACGGTTCGCGCTTCAGATTGGAAACGGTCAATTTCTTCTTCGTCCGAGCATTGCTCGGGGGACAAAACTTTAATAGCAACCCATCGATCTAAGGATATTTGGCGTGCTTTCCAAACGGTAGCCATTCCACCTTGTCCGATTTTTTTTGTTTGGTCGTAGCCCTCGAAACTGATCGACTGATGGGTGTTATTATCTTCTTCCATAGCCATCACCGCCGCAGGTTGTGCAGAGTACAACGCCTTCCCCGACACAAATCGGGCAGGCCTGACCCTGTTTGTTCTTGCCAGTTCCCTTGCAACTCCGACAGGGGATAAATCCATCTCCCTTGCATTTGTTGCAGATGCTTCGTTCTCCACTGCCGTTACAGCTTGTACAGGTGATGGATGCCGTTCCAGCACAATCCCTACAAACAACCCATGCTGTTCCTTTGCAGACAGGGCAGGGCACAGGATTTGAAAGTTTGAGGCTCTCTAACCGTTTCTCTTTCGGATTTCCCTTTTCGGCGGGCGGCGGACGAATGAACCCGTTAGAACAATTGATTGCCGTACAGGCCACAAAGCCCGTGTTATCGCAGGGTTTACAGTCAGACTTCCCGTATCCTGCGCATGCCATGCAGGGATCAGCCGTGAAGTGTTTTAAGGTCGCTGTTTCTTTGGCTTTGATACGGCTTGCTACCTCTTGGTTGACCCATGCATTTCCGATTTTAACGCGACCCTTGACAAGTGCCTTGTCGGCATATTGCTGGCGACCTGATCCAAGAAGACTCTGTATCTCAGACATCCTCCTGCGTTGGACAATCCAGCCACGTCCATCGCATTTCGAACAAGACCGTTTCCCGCTAACCATCGATGCGATTGAACCGTCCACTGCCGTGTATTCGTGGAGAATATCTTCTTGTCCTTTTCCTTGGCAGGTTGGGCATGTTAAGCGAGTTTTTAAAATTGCTTCCTTCGCGGCAACAATGCCGTTCATGACGGCAAGCTTGTCGCTTTCCAGTATCGTGTCTTTTTCTGAAAGTGCAATGATGCCTCTTGCATTATGCAATGCGGCTAGTGTGCCGGCAGGATTGGCTCCGGCTTTCGCATTCATAAACTCAACAGCGGTTTGGATGTCTTCCGCGACCATTGCAGCCAAGGCCGCAGTGGCATTCGTTTGTAAATTGCCACCTTCTAAATTCGTGGACGCGCTTTGCGTGGTCTTGTCTGGAACGATTTCTTTGCGAGCAACATCGATTGCCGCTCCGCAGTGCGTGCAAAACTTTGCATCAGGCGCTGCTTCGTACGAACAGTTTGGACACACGATGATTTGCTGAGCACCAAGCGTTAGCGAAAGCACTAAGGCAGAGACAACGGTAATAAGACGTCTATAAAATCGGGTTGACATAATAGCCATAATTTAGATCCCCGGCATGACACTACCGCCGGAGACCGGCAAGTAGACGCCTGTGATGAAGCTGGCCAGATCCGAGGCAAGAAAGACCACTGCGTTAGCGATTTCCTGATCGCTACCGCGGCGTTTCAAGGCGACCTTGTCAAGATACCACGTCGGAGTACCTTCCGCTGAGCGGTTCTCACTGACTGTCCACCCGGGTGCGATCTGGTTGACCGTGATGCCGTGTTCACCGACTTCCCGTGCCAGAACGCGTAAAACCCGATCCATCCCCGCCTTTCCAGAAATGTAAGCGGATTGAGTCGGCAAACATTGCATTGTGCATTCGGTGTTGATGCCGATAACCCGTCCCCAGCCCTTCGCTTTCATTGCGGGTATAAAAGCTTTGGCCATCAGAACATTCTGCATCACACAAGAGCGGAACTGGCTTTCGTAGTCGGCCTCGGCTTGATCGAGCACCGAAGTCCATTCGTATTGAATGACGGCATTCGTTACAATAATATCTGGCGCACCGAGTGCCTGAGTCACCCTATCGCGCATGCTCTCGACCTCAATCTTCGAGGTAATGTCTGTCTGGACGATTAGCGCTTTGACACCAGATGCCACACACTCAGCCTGCAATTGCTCGGCCATCGCGCGGTTATGATGGTAGTGAAGGGCCACGTTTGCACCCGCTTTCGCCAGCGTCCGAACCATGGCACGTCCAAGCTCACTCGTAGCGCCTGTTACTAGAACGGTTTTGCCACTCAAATCAATCGCGATCATCGGATTTCTCCCAGAGTTATAATTTTCAGTGATCTCAAGCTTAAACAATTCTGCGGATGGGAATCCCCATCTCAGTGAGTTCGTCTTTAATTCGTTGTATCGTGAATTCGCCCGTGTGCAGCATGCCGGCGACAATCGCGGCATCAGCATGTGCCTCGACGAACGCATCGCGCAAATGGCGTGAGCAACCTGCTCCGCCTGAAGCCACGACAGGGATGCCGACGGCGTCAGCAATCAGTCGTGTGATCTCGAGCTCAAAGCCTGCCCGCGTACCATCGGCATCAACTGAATTCACAACGATTTCACCTGCGCCTTCGGACTCCGCACGTCTCGCCCATTCAACGGCGTCGATGCCAGTATGATTTCGAAATCCACGCGTGGTGATCTCGTATCCCGAGGGGCATTTAATTCGATCCTCCGTTTTTACAGGATCCATGCCCAGAACAATACATTGCGAGCCAAAAGCTTTCGCGCCTTCGCCAATCAGTTTCGGGTTTGCAACAGCCAGTGAATTGACAGAAACTTTTTCTGCGCCGGCCAAAAGAATTTTACCAATATCTTCGAGTGACGAAACGCCTCCACCCACAGCGAATGGAATACGGATCGCACGGGCGACATTTTTGATCATCTCGATGTCGGTAGGACGCTGTTCGGCAGAGGCCGTGATATCGTAGACGACAAGCTCATCGCAGCCATCTTCGTAATATCGAGCGGCCAATTCAACAGGATCGCCAAGGTCAATGTTGTTCTTGAACTTCACGCCTTTCGTGACACGGTTCTTGATGACATCGAGGCAAGGAATAATTCGTCGAGTTAGCATGGTTTAGAAGGGGGTAGGGTTAGGTTGTTTAAACTTGCGTGGGTCATATTCTTGATTCTCCATTCCATATTGAAAAGTTCTTGAGAATCTGAAGTCCGACCTTTCCTGATTTTTCGACGTGAAACTGGGTGGCGGCGACATTGCCACGTCCGACCATTGAGGCGAAGGTGATTCCAGCATAGTCGGTGGTGCAGATGATATCGCTGGGTTGGCTCGGGGCAGGGTAGTAGCTGTGCACAAAGTAAAAATCGCTGTTGTCAGGAATGCCAGCGAGCATGGGATGATCGTAGTTTTTTTTTGCTTGATTCCATCCCATGTGGGGGATTTTACATCTGGACTCTGGTGAATGAAATTTTTTAGCAGAGCCCGACAAGATGCCAAGCGTTTTCACCTTGCCGTCCTCTTCAGAATGCTCAAAAAGGATTTGAGTTCCGAGGCAAATCCCAAGGAACGGAATGCCAGCCGAAATTCGATCACGAATGACTTGACTCAGCCCAGAAGTATTGAGGTTCTCCATCGCAGACCCAGCAGCACCAACGCCAGGAAAAATAAGTTTAGACGCTGTGGCGATGACCTCGGGATCAGCGGTTGCAAGGGCTTCAACACCAAGGGCTTCAAAAGCCAGCTTGACACTGGTGAGGTTACCGGCCTTATAATCGATGATTACAATCATATAAGATCGAGTTCAGTTTGTTCACGGGTGGCAAGATTTTTAATCTTGGCTTTGCCTAAAATTCTATCGTCGGGTCCGATGTAAACCGCCTCGGTGGCATTCACAGATGCAAACGCGAAGAAACCCTTGGCTTTCGTCGGACGGAGTTGAAGCGTGACGTTAGCGCCTTCCGCTCTTAATTTCCCAGCTAAGCGCGTGGCTGCAATGCGCTCATCGTCAGTCATATAACCGATGGCAATACAGTCGTGGGTGTCCACACCGGGGAGTTTGAGTTCCTCGATGATTTCGCCGATAACCACATCGCCGAAACCGAGACCCACTGCCGAGGCCGACTTGCCACCGATGGTTGAGAGCAGTCCGTCGTAGCGGCCACCACCGAAAATCGCGCGAAATTTGCCTTCTGTGTCGAACGCTTCAAAGACAATGCCAGTGTAGTAGGCGAGACCGCGGATGACCGAGATATCGAACACAATTTGCTCACGGACGCCATAAACCTCGAGGAGATTCAATAATTCGTTAATTCGGGCGATTGCGGGTGAATCGGATCCAGCAATTTTTGCGGCATCGTCAAGCGAAGCGATATTCATTAGGCTGAACGCGGCTGCACACGCTTGATCATCAAGTCCTTCTCCGCGCATGAGGTCTTCAATTTCTGCATCAGAAATCTTACCCTTTTTATCGAGGGCGATGAAAACGCCAGCATGCGATTCTGCAGGCACACCGAGAGACGCAAGCAGTTCAGAAAGTAAGGCGCGATTGGAGAGTCGTACTTTGTAAACTGTGTCTGGAACGCCCATTTTGCGAAGTGCGGCAATGGCTCCAAAAAGGACTTCGGCTTCGGCGGAAACGGAATCTTCTGCGATGATGTCGAGATTAAGCTGATAGTGTTCGCGTTTTCTGCCGCGCGTCATGCGCTCGTAGCGAAAGCATTGGGCGATGGTAAACCACTTGATCGGGAACAGCAACGAACCTTGTTTGGCGGCCACCATGCGCGCAAGGGTAGGGGTCATCTCCGGACGTAAGGCGAGCTTGCGACCCGACTTATCCTCGAAGGCATAAATCTGGTTTACGATTTCTTCGCCTGCCTTTCGCTGGAGCAACTCGAGCGACTCAACAACGCAGGCGTCATATTGTTCGAAACCGGATGCCACGGCAGCAACCCGCCATGCATCAAAAATGCGGTTTCTCAGCCGCATGTCTTCTGGATAAAAATCGCGCATTCCACGCGGTGAAGCAAAATCAGACACGTTAAACCTACTCTTTTCTTATTCTTTTTTCTTGTGCGAAAATTAGTCGCCGAGAACCAAGGCCTTCATTTTCTTGCTTGGCTTAAACTTCACAACTTTACGCTCAGGGATCTCAACAGTATCCTCGGGCTTGTTAGGGTTGCGACCGATTCTTGATTTACGCGTGACGACTTCGAAAACGCCAAAATCACGAAATTCAACATGTCCTCCAGAGGCAAGACTCTCGGTAATCGTATCGAGAACGAGCTGGAGGGCTACCGCAGCCTCTGGTTGAGTGAGCTTCGTTTCGCTGTTGAGTTTCATCAAGACGTCATGTTTTGTTAGAGCTGTACTGGTTCCAATTTTCTTTTTAACTGCTTTTTTCATTCTACGACCTCGGAATGGATGTGGTTGGGTTTGGGTTCATTTTGCAAGCATTGCTTTGATTGCATTGAGGGCTTCGGAAATGGGGACAAACGTTGTCTCACCGGACTTGCGCTCTCGCAATTCGATGACGCCTTTTTCGAGTGAACGCGAGCCGATCACGACACGTAGCGTAAAGCCAATGAGGTCGGCATCCTTAAACTTGATGCCGGGGCGTTCTTCGCGGTCATCCACGAGGACGTCGATTCCGCTTGCTTCAAGCTCTTTCTCAAGTGCTTCCGATACGCGGCGACAATTCTCGTCCTTATGCGCATCGAGCGGCAACAAGGCAACCTGACACGGGGAGATGGAAGCGGGCCAAATGATTCCATCTTTATCAAAATTTTGCTCGACCACTGCCTGTACCGTACGCGTGACGCCAATGCCGTAGCATCCCATGACCATGATAGTGGACTTCTTTTCGGAGTCGAGGAATGTCGCATCGAAAGCTTCGGTATATTTGGTGCCAAGTTTAAAGACGTGGCCGACTTCAATTCCGCGAGCGATAGCGAGGGGCTTGTTGCATTTTGGACAACCGTCATTCGCTTCGACCGTAACAAGGTCGTGCCATTCGGCGACTTGAACTTGCGCGTCGATCGAAACGTGCTTGATGTGGAAACCTGTTTTATTCGCTCCGACCACCACATCTAACGCCCCCTTGAGACCGAAGTCCGCATAGACGGGGATTTTCACACCGATGGGACCAATGGATCCGAATGAACCTGCATATTTTGCGGACGTCTCGTCGTCTGCCATTTCCAGCAATGAGCATCCAATAATCCTTCTAAGCTTGCATTCGTTCAGTTCGCGGGTTCCTGGAACGATGGCCATTAACGGTTTGCCATCGGCAAGGTAAATGAGAGATTTGACAATTTGATCGTTCGGAACACCAACCGCTTGGGCCGATTCCTCGACTGTGCGTGCGCCGGGAGTCGGAACTTCAGTGGGCTCTCCTAACTTGGTGTTGTAGGGTGAGCCAGCGGCCTTACGTTCGGCGCGCTCTTGGTTGGCAGCGTAACTGCAGCCCGTGCAAGCAAGAATCCCATCTTCACCAGAAGGCGCTAGCACCATAAATTCATGCGAATGGTTACCACCTATGTTTCCCGTATCGGCTTCCACGGGCTTGGCATCGAGGCCGCAACGATCGAAAATTTTGACGTAGGCATCGAACATGGCTTGGTAGCTGGTGTCGGCGGCATCGAGCGAAACGTCGAAACTATACGCATCCTTCATGATAAATTCTTTAGCGCGCATGAGGCCAAAGCGCGGCCGAATTTCGTCGCGGAATTTTGTTTGAATCTGGTAGACGGTGCAGGGGAGCTGCCGGTAAGAACTGATCGCATGAACGATGTAGTCCGTGACGACTTCTTCATGCGTGGGACCGAGAACCATCTGGCGATCTTGCCGGTCTTTCAGACGGAACATCGATGAGCCCATTTGCGAAGCACGACCCGATTTTTCCCATAGTTCAATCGGCTGCAAGGCGGGCATGAGTATTTCTTGCGCACCGGCACGATCCATCTCTTCGCGGATGATGTTTTCAACTTTATGGAGAACACGAAGGCCAAGCGGCGTAAAGGTGTAAAGGCCACCCGAGAGCTTGTGAATGAGCCCTGCTCGGAGCATCAGTTTGTGCGAAGTAATTTCAGCTTCTTGTGGGTCATCGCGTAATGTAGAAATCAGTGTTTTTGACCAGCGCATTAAAAATAATTGTATTGTTGATAAAATGAATGAAAACAAGCTAACTCAGCATGTCCAAGTGGCAACGGCCAGTAGCTTTTGGATATCAGGCGTTAGAACCGTTTGGTATTAAAGCACTTGCGGCATCCATTTGCAAGCCTAAAAGCAGAAGCGCCCAAAGGAAAAAAGAATTTAAGAGTTGCTGTTTTAAAGGCACTCCAGTAGAATACGATCGCATAAATTGACTGCCTTGAGTGGGCTAACGAAACTTTGAACGAGAGGGCGAAAATAAAACATGAAGACTCTAAAGATTGGTATTATCGGTTGCGGTGGAATTGCACGTTGCGCGCATGCGCCCTACTACAAAGATGAGAAGCGCATTCAGATCGTTGCCGTCTGCGATATTTTAGCTGACCGAGTAGAAAAATTTCGTGATGAGCTGTTTCCAAAGGCCGATATCTATACAGACTACCATGAGCTTCTGAAGCGTACGGATATCGATTCAGTAGATATCTGCACACCGAACTACTTGCATTCCGAAATCGCGATTGCGGCTTTCGCCGCAGGCAAGCATGTGTTCTGCGAGAAGCCAGATGCCGTCAGCCCTGAGAAAGCAATTGCGATGAAGGAAGCCTCCGAAAAGGCCGGCAAACTCTTGATGGTGATGCGTAATAACCGTTTTTCTGATCCTTCGCAGTATGCGAAGAAGTTTATCGACGCCGGCAAAATGGGTGATATCTATGCGGCCCGTTGTGGCTGGCAGCGTCGTCGCGGCATTCCGGGCAAAGGCGGCTGGTTCACGACCAAGGCACAATCTGGCGGAGGCCCCCTCATCGATCTCGGTGTACACATGATTGATTTGACGATCTGGTTGATGGGCAATCCGCGTCCGGTGGCAGTTAGCGGAGCAACTTTTTGCAAGTTTGCAAACGAATCGAGCAAGAGCGATTCGGTGAACGCCAGCTTTGGTGATGCTGTTGCTGACGGGATCTTCGACGTTGAGGATCTCGCCATGGGCTTTATCCGCTTCGATAATGGAGCTGTACTACAGATAGAATTTAGTTGGGCTTCTAATGTTAAAGAAGAGTGCATCTTTGTTGAACTTCGAGGCTCCAAGGCGGGAATGACATGGCGAAACGGCGGCTTTGTCGAAATGTACTCAGATGAAGACGGACAACTTGTGGATATCAAGCCGTCGAGTAAGCTGCTAAACGAGGGGCATATCCGGAACTTGAAACATTTCGTTGAGGTTGTTCTCGACGGGAATGAACCCTGCTTCAAACCTCAGCAGGGCGTTGACATGATTAAGATTCTCTCCGCCGTATATGAGTCTGCGAAGACGGGGCGAGAAGTTCGTTTATAAGAACAATTTTGAAGGAAGAATTGGGAATGTCATTTAACATCGTAGAGCAAATTGATGGCCGTGTTCAAATTCGCAATGTATTGATCAGCCTTTTTGATAAGAGCGGGCTCGAGGGTCTTGTCAAAGGGCTCATGGAGTCGTGTCCGAACGTTCGCTTTTATAGCACCGGAGGCACCTATAAGGCGATTGCCGGAATTTTAGAGGAAGCCGCAACAACGCGTCTCATTTCTGTTTCCGACTACACAGGGCAACCTGAGATGCAGGGTGGGCTGGTGAAGACGCTCGATTTTAAAATCTATTTGGGACTCCTCAGCGAGAAATACAATGTTGATCATCAGTCTGATCTCGCGCGAACGGGGGCTGTGGCGTTTGACATGATCGTCGTCAATCTGTACCCGTTTAAACAGGTGGTGTCACTGGAGGGAGTTACACCCGAAATGGCGCGAACCAACATTGACATCGGAGGACCTTGTATGATCCGAGCATCAGCCAAAAATTACATTCGTGTAGCCTCCGTTACGGATGTTGAAGATTATCCGGCTTTGATCGATGAGGTGCGCGCCAACAAGGGTTCCATTAGCCTTGACACTCGTTTTAAATTGATGAAAAAAGCATTTGCACGTACGGCGGATTATGATTCCGCTATCGCTGCACATTTTGCTGCCGTGACGCCGGATGCGGTTGCGGAAACCTACGACTGGCCACCAACCCAATGATCGATTTGCACATCCACTCTACTTTTTCTGACGGCTCGCTTAGTCCTGAGGCACTGGTGGAGCTGGGTGCCGCTGCGGGTTTGACGGCGATGACGCTGACGGACCATGACACCACAGGCGGGGTTGAGCGCTTTTTGTCGGCAGCAGCAGCAAAGGGTATCCGATCCATTTCAGGCATCGAACTCAGTGTCGATGTTCCTGGTGTAAACGTTCATATTTTGGCTTATGGGTGTAACCCCACCGATGCGGCACTTAATGAAGCGCTTGATCGCGTTCGAGAGGGGCGGCATCGGCGGAATGTAGAAATTCTTTCGAAACTTAGCAAACTTGGATGCAGCATCGCGTGGACTGATGTTCTCAACCTCGCTGGCGAGGAGGGGCTTGTGGCACGGCCACATTTTGCCCAGGCGCTCATCAAAAAAGGCTATGCACGCAGCAAGCAAGATGCGTTCGACCGCTATCTCGCCAAAGGTGCTGCGGCCTACGCCGACCGCTTTCGACTTCAGCCAGAGGAGGCCATTCGCCTCATCACCGCAGCTGGTGGAATCGCCTCGCTGGCGCATCCTTCGCTTTGTGGACTTTCTTCCGTCGATTTGAGCGCCCTTATCGGCCGACTGGCGACCGCTGGGCTCGCTGGCATTGAGACCTACTATACTGGGCACGGTGAAGCGGAGGTGTCGGAGTATCTTGGTTATGTGCGAACATTCGGACTCATTGCCACCGGAGGTAGCGATTTCCACGGAGAGATGTCGCCGGGGATACAGATCGGATCGGCATACGGTTCGCTCTGTGTTCCCGATGAAATTTTCGATGGACTATTACAGAGACTTAGCCGTGCCTGTTGAAGGGCGGAGCTGTCTAGAGGAGAATCGTAATGCAGGATAATAAACTTGAAAATTGGATTGTTCTTTTAACCGACTTGATTCGCCGGACGGCCACCGACTTGCCGCCAGACGTCGCAGCCGCGCTTCGGGGTAGCCTCAAGGCTGAAGATCTCGACGGCAGCGCGTGCTCAACGCTCAGGACGATTCTCGAGAACGCCGACCTCGCTCGTACCCGCACCATTCCTATGTGTCAGGATACGGGAACACTTACTTTCTGGTTCGAAGTGCCGCATAGCTCGGATGCGTCATTTTATGAGCAGGCAACGTGCGAGGCTGTTCGACGGGCCACTGAAAATGGATGGCTGCGCCTCAACGTACTCAACGTGCCTTCGAGTACGCAAGTTCCCGACAATGTGGCACCGGGCAATCCCACGATTCACATTGAGCAGTGCGCGGTTGATGAAGTGAAGGTTAGTCTGCTCTTGAAAGGCGGGGGCTGTGAGAACGTGAGCACTCAGTACAGCCTTCCTGAGACTGACCTCAAAGCAGGACGCGATCTCGATGGCGTGCGACGCTGTATGCTCGACGCTGTTTGGCGGGCACAAGGTAAAGGTTGCGCCCCCGGCATTCTTGGCGTTTGCATTGGGGGTGATCGTGCTAATGGCTATGGCAAGGCAAAGGAACAGTTGTTGCGTTTACTTCCCGACACCTCGCCTTCAACCGAGCTTGCAGAGCTAGAAAGCCGCGTACTCGCTGAGGCTAATACACTTGGCATTGGCCCGATGGGTCTTGGCGGCAAGACGACCCTGATCGGTGTTAAGGTGGCGACTCTGCCAAGGCTACCCGCATCGTACTTCGTGACGGTTTCTTACAGTTGTTGGGCGTGCCGGAGACAAACGATTCTCGTGAGTTTAGATGGCCAGATTCGTAAAGAGTCCTAGGATATACGTTTTACGGAGATTACTTTGAGGCAGTGTAAAAAAACAGCGTTGAACGTGATTCTGCTTGCTGCGGTGGCCTTTGTGCTCCTCGTCGCCAGCGGACTTCAGAGTCGTTCGCTCCGCGCCGAGCGACACGGGGCGCTCGGACAGGATAACGCGGGGTATAGTGCTGATGTTCCGCCGATGATCACGTTCGTGAGCGTGGCTCTCGGCGGTTTTCGCGGTGTGATTGCCGATTTACTCTGGCTTCGCGTGAGCAAGATGCAAGAGGAACAGCGCTTCGTTGAACTCGTGCAACTTTCCGATTGGATTACGAAGCTGGAGCCCCACATGGCGGAGGTATGGGTGTTTCATGCTTGGAACATGTCGTACAATGTCAGCGTGCTAATGTCGCGCCCCGAAGACAAGTGGCGTTGGGTGCAAAACGGCATCGAGCTTCTTCGCGACGAAGGTTTGGTGCTGAATCCGCGTAATGCAACGCTTCATCGTGAACTGGGTTGGATTTTCCAGCACAAACTTGGCATGGAGGGGGACAGCGCCTCGTGGTACTACCGCCGAGAGTGGGCGCGCTACGTTTCTGCTTATCTTGGTGAAGACGGAGGAATCCCAGATGATGAAGGTATTCTCGCCTCTGAACTTGAGGCGAGTCTCAAGATGGACACGAGCGCGATGGCGGAGATCGAGGCTGAGTTCGGAAAAATTGATTGGCGCATGCCGACGGCGCATTCGTTGTATTGGGGGTGGAAGGGGCTAAAGCTGGCGGGGGATAATGAGAGGCTGCCTTGTCGCAGAATGGTTTACACGTCATTGATGGAGATGGCGCGCCGAAATGGAATGCTCGTCGGAGATTTGACTCCCGAATACGCGGAATTCCGAGCCCGCCCGAATACCGCACTGATCAATCCAACGCTGAAGTTCATCGAAGAGACCATGGCGATGCACGATTTTAGCGGAATCCGCTTTGCCTATATGGGACTGTTGCGGGAGGGGATGCAAATCCGAATGGCGGAAGATCAGGAAGCTGAGGCAAGACGTCTTTACGCTAAAATGATTGAATTTTTTAAGGGAAAGACGGAACGCCAACTCCCCACCTTTGAGAATCTCCTTCGAGCCAGTGACGATGTTTATGAAAGCATGATGGGTGCAGCAGGGTTTCATTGAGTTTTCATGCATAGTTTTGAGGGTCCCAAGAATTCCCGTGACTTCCGTTCTCAGCGTCCATTTCGAAAAGCTTGTGAGCAAAATAGTTCGGATCGGCGATCTAATGTGGAGGTGTTTTTATATTTCCGTTTTTGTTTCGTTTTCTTTCGTTTTTGTTGTTGCATTGTGTACTCTAGATATGATATTGTTAACCGCGTTTTCACGAAATGGGGCTGTCCTTTAAAAGACGAACCAATCCGTTAAAGCAGGAACTTGTTAGGTTCCTTTCAGAGTACCTGTCGCCCAATTGGATAGAGCATCTGACTACGAATCAGAAGGTTGCAGGTTCGAATCCTGCCAGGTACGCCAACTCAATTTCAGATGCGGGATAGAGCAGTCCGGAAGCTCGTCAGGCTCATAACCTGAAGGTCGTTAGTTCAAATCTAACTCCCGCAACCACTTAAAAGACCTAAAACCCCTTGAAACACAACAGTTTCGAGGGGTTTTTCTTTTGGGATGGGTTCTCGTGTTACAGTATGGAATAGGGTGTTTGTGTAGGGTCAAAAACACAAATAACGACACAAACGGCGGCGGCCGTCCGGAACTGAAGGCAGACCCCCTCAGTGCGGGCGTTGTAATTTTCGACAGCCGCGACGTAGCGCCCTTGTTCCCCGTAACCACAATCACCCAAATCCTGAGCTTGAAGCCCCATGCACTCCGTGGTAGACTCAAGCTCGTTTTACACAAATTCCAAAAGACGAACATGAAAAGAAATCCCTCGTGCGTGAGATCAGCAACGCCCGAGGTTGGATTGTATCGAAAAGGACATAAATGAAATTTAGACGGTTGGCTCTGTTAGTCGTGGGTGGTCCCCAAGAACTTTTGACGGCGACGAATTCTTCGGACATAGAGCAATTACCATTTACCTTCCAAGGGCTCGGCAAGGCGTATCAAAGCTTACCCCGAGCGCATGCAGTGGTCCTGATCCCCGATGAGGATATATTTGCCTCAATGCCGATGGCGGAGCATTTCGCTGGTTTTGTCGCAGAGGAAGGGGGAGGGCTGAACCCCATCTTCGCAAAACTAGGGCTACTAGCCCCTGCTCCAATCGGAACGGGGGTACCTGGAAGTAACCCGAAGACTCCAAAACGAAAGAGCGTCCCCCCCAAAGCGATACCCTTGCGTCCAGACGAAAAGTCGGTAGCGGAGCAAACAAAGACTACGCTAGACTTGATTCAGCAATCTGATCAGCCTAGTTTCATCAAACGCGCTGCCTCCGAATTTCTTCTAGAGATTCTGAAACGCAGTGCCACGCTCGTGAACGGAGGTGGTACTGTTTACATCCTTCTGCCTAGGATCTGGAACGAATCCAGCGATGACCTAAGGGAGCTCATACACCAAGTTGCCCCTGGAATCCAAGTGGGTCAGGATCCAACGTGGGCGTCACATATTAAAGGAGGGTGGGACTGGATTCTGAAAGACGTAGAATCAGAACTGTACTTCGATCTCGCCACAGATTACTACCACGAGAATAGCGAACTAAACTCGGGTGATGTGCCGAAGGTGCTGCCGAATCCGGATTGCCTACTTAAATTTCTAGAGCCAGATGTTGAGCTTCATTATGTTTCCGGTGCCACCGATCGCACCGGGACACAACGGGTTTTAGTCTTCAGCTGGGGGGAAGGAGTACCCAACCGGGGCGAAGGATCGTTCATACTTGCGCCGAACGTATGCCTGCCTGTTATTATCGAACGGCTGAGCGAGAAGAAGGCAGCGACTGACTTACCCCATGTTGCTCCTCAAGTATCCTTTGATAAGGAATCGTCTCCTGACCAGAAAAAGCAAAAGGTCTCGGGTAAAAGGAAGTACGAACGTGCCCCGGATATTGGTCATGACAAGAAACAAGAGGTATCCAAGATTTGGACAACCTATAAGACGAACTGTAAACAAGGGAAGGGAGAGCTAAAACTCCCCGAAAAACCTACGTTTAGTAAATGTTTTGAAGAGTATGAGTCAGAGCTAGCGGACCTAGGTATAGGCACATCGGAAGATTTCAAAAAAACTTATGATTCTATGAGGAAGGGTTGGGCTCGTCGTGGATAGCAGGAGAGGAAAATACAACTAGAAATTGCAGAGAGTATATTCGTTACTAGACGTTTCAGGTTACAACGGAATGTAACTGGACATGGATGAAAAAATATTTTGAACCTCGTCGCGGCTAATGCCAGACGGGGTTTTTTATGTGTAAATATATTGACTATGGAATGAAAACGGAAGTATTCCGTCACCAGTCCATTCTCGTTTCTTAACTTCGACTCCATCAGACACACACCGTGTCTACTCACAAAATGGAGGAGTTATGACCACAGAAGCAAGATTCACAAAATTATTCGCTGCTACGCCAGCGCAGCTAGCCAAGATCGACGAGATACTCGAAGGAAAGGCGACAGCAGCGGACCCGACGAACTCAAGGCTGTTGACGCTCGCAGCTGCAGCCCGGGAGCTCGGAGTCTCCCGGCAGACAGTATGGCGGATGGTAAACGAAGGGAGGCTTCCCGTCGTTGAGATCCGAATGGGCAGCCTACGTGTACCAGTTGCTGCTTTAACCGCTCTCGTTCAAAAAGCGGAGGTAAAGCATGCCTAAGCGGACAGAAACATCTTCGCCTAAAAACACGAGTGCAACATGCGCGTTATA
>CAZUAY010000032.1:0-19914 GCA_964618405.1 uncultured Lentisphaerales bacterium | reverse complement strand
TAATTCATAATTCATAATTCATAATTCATAATTCATAATTCGTAATTCATAATTCGTAATTGCCTTTCAGCACGGAACGTGCTGAAAGGCAGATAACATCCCCCGGCAGATCGTCGGGGCGTTTGCCAAAGGGCGTAAGCAAAATCACCTTGAGCCCGATATCCCATGCGCTAATATCTGCAATCAATTTTCGACGGCGCTCATCCCACCCCGTCAGAACAAGACAAATACTTTGAATCAATCGAATCTCATCAAACAAGATAGGTTTCAGTTTTTCCAACGGATCCTCGCGCATGGGCTCGACCGCAGCAAGGATATCGAGCACCTCTTCGAGGTAGCCTACGCGGCCAGCACTGACAAACCGATAGATATCCGGTCCTGCCACGAGCAGTTCCAAAATGCGATCCGTCGTCGACAGGTAATCCACAATAGAGGCTGTAACCGAGAGTGCCGCTTCAAAAGGATCGATGCGAAGAAAATGTTCGCGCATGCCACCAAACATCCATTTTCCGCGCGTGTCGATTAGCAGTGCCGTTCTGGAGCGCCCTTCCGTCTGAAATTCTTTCACCACGGGCACACCGAGCCGAGCGGACGAACGGGCATGAACATGCCGTAAGGAGTCTCCGTCACGAAATTCGCGACACCCATGAAATTCGAATGCCTCACGTGTCAATTCACTCGCCGACGACAGTTCGTTGCGATTGCGGTTACCGAGAGGGAGGTCAAAGGAATCGAGTCGCACATACCGCGGATACGCAAACAACAGGCGCTCGTTCTTGTGGTCTGTGCGCCCCCAGCGCCAGAAGCCGCAAGGGAAGTCGGAATCCCATCGAAAGGCCGGCAGCGAGATCACACCCCGCACGTTCACCGTAATACTTCCCGACACAGTGGCTTCTTCGCCAACAGCCAGCGTATTGAGCAAAGCCCGCTGAACCCACAAGCTAATGAAGCTGGGGAAGATGAGCGTATCGATGGCAAGGCTCCGCGCCGTGCGCCGGCCGATATTGCGGACGCGATACTGCGTAGCAAACGTGCTTCCGCGTTCGATCCGCGTCGGCAAATGTGCCTCGACGAGCAATTTGGGACGCAGAAGCCAACCGACCAGCATGCACGATAAAATCCACGCGATCACGGCAAACGAAATGTTGAACGCCCGATTATCCCAACCCAACATCATCATGAGCACGGCTGGGGAGAGAGCAACAACGCCTATTAAAAGAAGACGTATCGTCATCTGCGCGGTCAGCCAATAGTAGACCCATGTAATGCCCACAAAATTCTTCGTGATCCGTTCTCGCCGTCCATGCTGATAGCCGATGCCGGCCCCTTTCAAGCGTCTTTTAAATAAGACAAACCGTTTGCTTCTGGTTTTCATGCAGGAACTGTTTCGGTGCGCAACACCTCGCTGATGACCGTTTCGCCCGTGAGTCCGCCATGCCGCGCCTTCACCTCCACAACAACCCGATGCGCCAACACAGGAACCACCAGCCGCTGAACGTCACTGGGGCGAACGCTATCGCGCCCATCCATAAATGCCGCCGCTTGTGCGCAACGCCGCAAATCAAGCGCCCCACGCGGACTCACACCTAGGCGCAATCTCGCATCGCCGCGCGTGCGCGAGACCAGCCGCACAATATAGTCGAGAACCGATTCTTCAACGCCCACGCCGCGCACCTCTGCTTGTAACCGGAGTAGCGCCTCCGTTTCCATCACCGCACCCAGCCCGTCGAGCGGATGCGTGAACTCCTGATCATGCAAAATCAAGAGCTCTTGTTCTTTGGATGGATAGCCGAGTGAAATCCGCATGCAAAACCTATCCAACTGCGCCTCTGGAAGCGGATAGGTGCCGTTATGCTCGATGGGATTTTGCGTGGCGAGAACAAGAAACGGCCGCGGCAGAGTCCTCGAATCTCCCTCGGTCGTCACCTGCCGTTCGCTCATCGCCTCCAAGAGCGCTGATTGCGTCCGCGGTGAGGCGCGGTTTATTTCATCCGCCAGCACGATATTCGCATAGATGGGCCCGGGGCGAAAGGTAAACTCGCCACTCGCCGCCGAATAGATCATGCCGCCTACGATATCGGTCGGCAAAAGATCTGGCGTGAACTGGATGCGCGAAAATCGGGCTTTGATGGAAACTGCCAGAGCCTTCGCCAACGTCGTCTTGCCCGTGCCCGGAACATCCTCGATGAGCACATGCCCGTCCGCCAACAGCGCAACCAGCAACTGATCGATCGTCTCGATTTTGCCTCGGATCACTGCGCCGAGATTTTTTCGGAGGCGCTCCAGCTCGCCACCATCCGCTATTCTATTTTCGCCTTTATCCATCATCATCCCTTATTCAGCGGTGGACAATGCAGCGACGAGGCGTACCGCGAAATCCGCCAAGGCGGTGTCGATTTCTTCTGGGCTAGCGCCTTTGCGTAAAAAGCCGGGAGGATTCAAGCCCACGCCGGGAACAAACTTCACGCCAGCCGCTTTGAATGCCGCTTCCGTCTTAGCGATGGATTTTTTTCCTTTGCTACCTGCAGAGACGAGGGTCGTACAGACGAGTCCGGGATTCCGGATCGCCACGTCCTTAAGTTTTGGGTAGAGCGCACTCAACTGTTTAGTAGGCTTGCCCATGTGTTCTGGGCCGGCGAAAATAACGAGATCCACGCTTTTCACCGTGTTGCTTGCTGAGGCATCAAGGCAGGCGAGATCCTTGCAGTCGTTGAATTGCATCACTTCGACAGCGACGCCGAGGGCGGTGAGCTTTGCAACAAGCGCATCCGTGAGAACATAGGTGTTCACCACTTTGGTTGTCGCGTGTGTGATGGCATCGGCACCTTGCGGCTTCTTTGCACCCGGAAGGTAGCCCGCTCCCTGGATTACCACGGCACGGAAGTGTTTCGGCGCGGAGGCGCTAGCATCAGCCGCGAGGGCGGTCAACGAGGTCGCGCAGACAGCAAGCAATGTTGCGAGAATCATTCTCTGTATACTCATGTCTCAAAACCTTTTTTTTGTTTCACTCTTTTTTTTAGATCGATTGGCAGGATGTTACCATATTACAAAGTTCGCAGGGAATCAATTCTTCCGTCTTACAGGTACGCCCGCCTTACAGGTACGCCCGCCCGAGCGAGCGACCCGCATCGTCCAGCGTATAAACGAGGGGTTTTCCAGTTGGGATGTTCAACGCAAGCACGTCGTCGTTCGAGAGGTTATCTAAGTATTGCACCAGCGCACGGAGACTATTTCCATGAGCGACGATGAGTACGGATCTCCCCTGCCGAATCGCCGGTTCAATGGTTTCCGCCCAAAAGGGCATTAACCGTTCTTTGCAATCCTTAAGGCACTCGGTCAGCGGAATGTCCTGCTCGGCCAGATCGGCATAGCGTGGGTCGCGCCCAGCGTACCGTTCGTCATCACGGGTCATCGCAGGAGGGCTCACATCGTAACTCCTACGCCAAATGTTAAGTTGATCTTCTCCATACTGACGCCCCACCTCGGCCTTGTTCAATCCCTGAAGTGCACCGTAGTGCCGTTCGTTGAGACGCCACGACTTATAAACGGGAATCCAGAGCAACTCCATCTCATCAAGAGCCAAAGAAAGCGTCCGAATGGCACGTTTAAGCACCGAAGTATAGGCAATATCGAAGACAAAGCCATTCTGCCGGAGCAATCGTCCCGCCTCGCGAGCTTCGCAGACGCCCTGCTCCGTCAAATCGACATCGGTCCACCCCGTAAAGAGGTTCTTTAGATTCCATTCGCTCTCGCCATGGCGGAGCAGCACAAGTTTTGACATTTGTATTTCCTTTCATCTATGTCTGGTATTTTATTTTTATGTCTCCAATATGTCAATTATTTTTCGGGACCCATAGAGGGCGCCTCACAGACAAGGCGTTGACAAACCCCCGAGCTTAGCCTATTGTTGCGGCATGGATTCTGATATCCAACATTTCACCCGCTACAAAGGCTACGACTACTCTCGTGGCGCCTCGCTTTTCGTCACGATCGTGACCGAACCCCGTGCGGCACGTTTCGCTCGCGTCGTCGATGGCGCGGTTTCGCTTTCGCCTCTGGGTGCCCAGGTGGCAGAGTCGCTCTGCTCCATGCCGGATCGGGTGCCCGATGTCACCTTGTTCGGTTGGGTCATCATGCCGGATCATATTCATTGCCGGGTTTACCTCAAGCCAAACCTGGCCGAACCACTCAAAACGCTGGGGCGTTTTTTCGGTCCTTTCAAGAGCTATACCACGAAATGCGCTTGGGATCTTGGTGGAGCAGGCAAACTCTGGCAGCAAGGCTACCACGACCGCATTTGCTCGACGCGCCCTTTCATCGATGCCGTCGAGCGCTATATTCGCTACAATCCGCTCAAATACGAACTCCGCCACAACCACCCAGAACGCCTCCGAATCCGTGAACCTCTCGATTCGCCTCGGCTCGATGCCGAAACCTTCTGGAGGGGCATTGGCAACACAGGCTTGCTGAATGGCGATACGAAACTCCTTGGCCTGCGGGTCAGCCGCAAGCTTACGCCAGAGGCTATGATGCGGGTCGTCTCACGCTGCCACGATGCCGTAAACGCTGGCTATGCTATTCTTAGCGGCTTCATCAGCCCCGGCGAAAAGGCTGTGCGCGATGCGCTACTCGCGCGGCCCGAAGCCAAACTCCTGCACATTCTGCCCTCGTCGATGCCTCACGCCTACATGCCAGAAAGCCTCTACCTTGAAGCGCTCCAAGGTAACCGCCTGCTTATTTTGGCTAAAGGCAACGATGATACACCCTTTTCAAAGAGCGCTTGTGATGCGCTCAACGCCGATGTGGCGCACATCGCGAACGCTGGCGAAGGGCTCGCCGCCTACTGGCGCGATGGTGGCGCGCCTGCGGTTCTTACATAACCGCAGCGCAGGCACAGCGGCCTGCTCTCAAGACGGCGGCCCTCTCCCGTCTTGAGCCCCGCCCTCAGTGGCGGGGTAAGGGGTAGCGTACCCACCCTCCCTCATCCCACGCGTCTTGAGTCCCGCCCTCTGCGGCGGGATCCAAAGGCAAATACAAACAGCACCCAGGCCACCGGAATGGCACACGCAAGCTGAACATACGGCCGCATCCAACTGGCCTTCATCACATTTTTAAACCCACGGGAAACCCCGAGCTCGAGCACCATGCTCCCGCCGGGCTGCGTTTGCAGCGCGCGGGTAAACACGAGCGTAGGCCCGTTCTCGGGCATCGTTACCGATATCGCCTGCGCCGCTTCCACAACCGCCGCTTGCTGTCCAACGATCTTAGACGACACCAGTTCGAGTGCCACGCGATCTCTCGCACTGAGCCGGCCTTCAAGCTGCTGAGCGAATTCTTGGCTGAAGTTCCCGTCATTAAACCCGAGAACCGCATTCTGTGTAGCGCCTTCAACAAAGATATTGTTCGAAGCGCGAAGCGCATCCCGGCGGTTCATAAAGCCAATCTTTGCATTCTGCACTGCTACATTCTCGAACTGCACGCGAGCATCTTCGTTTAAACTGGCATCAGCCTGCGAGAGATCGATCGCCTGTTTCAACGCGCGTTGCGCCTTACCACGCTCACCGGATTCAAGCATCTGCCCAACTTGAGCAAAGTTCGATTTCGCCCGAACCAAAACGCCGAGGCTGATCTCTTTGTTTCGGCTTTGATAACGGCCTCTGTCGAAACTCGAGCCCAAATAGTATTGCTTGCTGCCGCGACCGCTTGCTTCATCAAAATCTTCGTTCTTCAAGGTGTAAGAATATTCTTCAGGAGCATAGAGCGTCCATTCAATATCGCGTAGCGGCAAATCAGGGAAGCGTGGCGACTCTAAAACCACCTTGCCTGAAAGCCCCTTGGCTGGATTGTCAGCCCACACGAAGGACACTTCCGCCTTCTCGCCTTCCGTCACCGAATCGAGCGGAATGCAGAGAACGCCGCCTTCTTCCTTAGACACAGCCACGGAAACGCCGTTCACTTGCGCTGTCCACAAATCTGAGGTCTCGTGGGGAAGCTTGAGGCGCAAGAACCGTAGTCTGCCAACCGAGAGTTTAACCGAGGTCTCGGCGAGCGTGCGCCCTCCCAAAGAGAGAACCGTCGTCTGTCGAACATTCTCTACCGCCGCCGGCAACACTTCGGCTGACGAATGGCGCGTTACGCTCAACGCAAGCGAGGTCTCGGCATCGAGCACTTTCCAGCATCCCAGCGCAGCAGAAAGATCGCCAGCGCCGAAAACATCCGGAATCGTTCGTGCATCTTCCGCCCGGAGCCCCGCTGCAGAAATTTTCGCATCAACCTTAATTCGGCTTTCACCAAACACAACAATCCAGCCCGTCTGACGTTGTGCACCGACCACACGCATTGGTCTCACCGTGACCGGCTCCGTGGGGTCAACTTGCTCTTGATAAAAACAGGTTGCCGAGTACTCGTTGTCGACCTTGCCTTGGAGTTCAATCAACCAGGTCTGCGAACCGTCAACACCCGCTTCCCCTTCGGGCACCACGCGCGAAATGTTACGGCCAGAAACCGTTAGCGATGCTCCCTTCGGAGGAACGACAACACGGAATTGCTTCACGCCAGCATTTTCGATCTTGCATCGAAGATAAACGCGGTGCTGGAGCATGCCTTCCGCAATCGAAATGCTTTGGAGCAACTCGGGCTTCACCACGGGATCGAGCACTTGGGTTTTCAGCAAGGCCGACCAATCCGTGCGGAGGATGTCGAGAGAAACGGCATTCTTTTTTGCCGCCCCAAATCCTTCGTCACCCTTCGAGCTCACCACGCCATCATGCTGATCGAGCGTCAACTTGACACCGCGTTCCGCGGTGATCGTCACGCGACCCGTTTGCCTCACAGCTCCGACAACGGCAATGCGCGGCACGTTAATCTCGGCATCCACTCCACGTTGCTGTTTCGAGAGTACCACGTAGAGGTGCGTTTCTCCTTCAAAACTACTGCCGAACATCACGTCAACGCCGCCGCTTGTTTTGCGTCTATCATCCCAACTCACGACCTTCTCGCCTGTGAGCGTCTCGATCACGTAGCCCGTGGGAATTTCAAGGTTAACGGAAAACACACCCGCCTTCGCCACGGTCAACCCGAGCTGAGCATTGAGCGTGTTGCGTTCATCGCCAACCGACATCGCGATCGCGAGCGTAGAACGCAACTCGGGCTTTACAGCGTCCGCCGACATCGTCACGGCAACCTTGCTGGCATCATCATAGCGGAATGCACGACGAACCTTTTCCGCCTTCATTTCGGGAGCACCCTGCCACGCCGTGACGACGCGCCTGAAATCTTCATTACGGATGGGATTGCATCCTGAACTGTCGACGAGGTTGAGTAACACCGAATCCGCTGCCGCCACACCCAGTTCGCCGTTCTGGCGCGTCACATCCATCACATCGGGAACCGCGAGTTTGCATTCGTAAGGAAAGTTCTTTGCAACGGCGTTGCAACGCACCTGCACGGAAAATTCACCGCTCGTGGGTGCCTTCACCGCTACGGAGAGCATTCGCGTCGCGCTATCAAAACTCCACTCAGCCACATCGCCACCGAGGTCAACAACATGCAGCGATTCGGGAATGCGAATGCGAACTTTTTTCACCACGCCTTGAAGCACGCGATAGCCTACGCTTGTCGTCACATCGACAACGCCAGAGCGAATGGCGGCGTAGGTCGAAACGTCGGCCGACATCACCAGCGCCTCTGCTTCAACATCACGCTGCTTGGGCGTGATCTTCACGTTGATCGAATCTTCACCTTCCGCCATATAACCGGTCAAGACACTGCCACCTTCTGCATCGATCGCCCGGCTCCGTCCATACAAATTCTCGACCGACGCTTCGAGCCCGCTCGCAGGCATGTGGATAGCCACAGCCGATTTGATTGCCGAGAATGTCTTGATCTTGACTCCACTCAAACTTCCCACCTGACTAATCGTGAACTTGATCTTGTAACGTCCCGGCCGCAACGCCACAAAAAATAGCTCGCCGTCCTCCGCTACTGCCGGGTCGGTCGTCACCGAATCAATGATGGTGTCATTCATGACCAAGCTGCCGTAGACGAGTCTAACGCCCTCAGGCATCTCCGACTCAAGCATGACAAATTTCTCCTGCTTCCCTTCCACAGTCTGAGCCGGATAGGCATACGCTCCCGCTTCATGAAGGGTGCAATCAATCTCATGCGTAATCAACATCTTCACAACATCCGGCGAATCCTTCTCTGGTAGAACAACCACGATCTTCATGTCGGCTCGCCAGACCGTCGGTCTATCGCGTCCTGAAAGTTCGCCTGTGTAATCAAGCTTGATCGGTAATGCGAGCGCCGCACCCGACAAGATAACCAGCGCAAGACTGATGCCAAATCGCGTGCTGCCTTCCCGCTTCGATTCCGAGGGGCTGTCTACCGTAATTAACGGAGGAGGTTCAACTTCACCCATTGCACCTTGCTTTTTAGAAGGGCGGCCAGCAAAGGCGTTGGCTGTACGACGAAGCGTCCCGTAAACGAGCAGTATCAAGACGAGTGCCGGAACCGCCATCAACACGCCCCAATCGAATGGGTAGCCTAGCACAAACACGGAAGAAACCAATATCGCAAGGGCAATCAATTTTCTTGAATAAATAAATCCAATCAAAGCCGCGAGAGCAAGCAACGCCAGCACAACAACAGTAACGATGTTCACGCCAGCCAGCCATTCTGAGCCTACACTGAAACGCAGCTCCAGCGGCTGATCCTCAGGCATGATGGATGTTCGTGTGAATCGTATTCTCTTGCTGTTCTCATCGCGCGACATCGTTCCCGCAACATGACGCACCGCCAGCTTATCATCCGCAACGAGCGTCCACTCTGCAAACGTTATCGGAGCCATAGTTGAACGTGGCGCTTGGAGGCTCTGGTGTTTGGGAGAAGCGGAGTTATCAACCGCATATTGAATCTCCACCGTCGTCGCGCTGTTGGGGTCGCGTGGACGCTCAACAGGAATCAAGAGAACGCCATCATGGAACTGCGAAGGAATTTCAGAAACTTTGTTTCCGTTTTCATCCAGCTTGTTGATCTCCCAGAGCTTCGCTCCTTCTGGAAGTTTTAAGGTGAGGTATTGACCGCTAGCGTTCTTAACGGAATAGCGCGCCTTCGTCACACTCGCACCGCCACGCGTCACTTTCGTCTCGATCGTCAGGAAGTCCACCACCTGCGCGATGATCGCCTCCGTGGCCAGCGGCGTGAGCCTGATCTTGGCAACATGCGGCGCACGCATATATTTCCAAGCGGCTGTAACGGGCGAGAGAAGTGTAGCAGAATAACCAACGGGAATTTCTTCTTTGCCAATTCGTATCATCGCTTCTGGAAGCGCCTCCGCTTCCTCGGCCTTCAGCGACGCGGGACCTGCCAGCACAATGAAGCCCATTTCGCTTTCCGTTGCGATCGTCGATATTTCGCCAACGGCCAATTCACTTCCATGATAGTCGAGCTGCTGCTCGTAGGAAATGAGCATCGTCCAGTCACCCATAATACGGCGAGCCATTTTCACCGTCAGCACATCGCCCTCACGGGACCAACTATCCATCTCCGCACAGGTCACATCAACTTGCTTCAGTTGCGCTGGCACATGAAACACAAACGTATCGGCAGGCGCTCCGCTCACGTGAAACGACGCCACAACCGACGCATACAGAATTCCATCGCCAGGCGAAACGAGATGAAAGAGCTCGGAATGAACCGAGGTCTTGGCGCGCGTGAAGGCTACCGTTGCCGACCACGTCTCACCTCTAAAACGGAAGGCAAGCTGTGCGCCGATCTTGTTGATCGGTGTGGAGGCGGCATGAATCTCAGACAAGTTTTCGCTTTTTTCCGAAACGAGTTGAATGCCCTGCGAAGCTGCCGCAACAATGAAACCGTTTTGAACCATCGCATCCTTCACGCTGATTTCAGGAAGGTCAATTTTTCCAGGAGAGGCCGTATCGATCTTTTTCTCCATCTTGATCGACACGCGCACTATTCCCATGACCTGACGCTCAAACGGAATAACAAGTTCAAGATTGCCCTTGCCCTTATCGCGCTGCTCCACGTCACCATCCGCAACCCCTTTTCCCGCGATAGCCGTAATTGTCCATCCGGTAAACTTTCCAACAGCGACCGCAACCTTATCGGCCGGCGCATCGCGAAGGTCAAGCTGCAAGATTGCTTCGATGGAAGCAAGTGAATCCTCGACCTCAAGCACAACGGTATTCTCGGCATGAACGGCTGTAACAATATCCTCCAGCCCGATCTCAAGCGTACACGGTGTCGTCGTGTAGCGATAACAGCTTCCAGACCCGGGTCGCACGCCATACTTGGCAACAGCCTCCACCGCCAACGGAATCGCTGTCGCGTCCGTTTGCAGAAGATTGCGCAGCGTTCCCGGTAGCAGTCGCACAGACCCACGCGGGGCCACAAACAAAAGTCCGTCCGTTCTCAAAACACCAATAGGCGAAATGGGTTCAAGAATCGCCTGACACGGAAATGCGGGCAGTGCATCTTCGTAAACGAGTTGAATCACAGCGCCCTTGCTTTCGGTCTGTGACGTAAGCGTGAGTTTCGAATACGCTGCATCCTCGCTATCTTCGAGCGTCTGCTTGAGCAGTCCAAAATCCATATCCGTGTTCACGATGTTCACATGCTTCGGAACAAGAAATGAATAACTGCGAACGGTTCCTTGCGTAATCTTGAAGGTAAACCGAGACGTGTGTTGGATCACGCCCGGGGAAACGAGCGATGTCGTTTCGGCCTTGCAGGACAACACCGAATCGGAATGCAAGAAGCGCGTTGCGGCAGGTACCCATGTGATGCTCACCCAATCGCTTAAGGGCAGATTACCACGGAGCGTTGCGTTGACCGCGCCCTCTTCAGGATCCGCCTTCTCAAGGTTTCCCGCATTTTCTACGTCGACCTCGTATTCACTTGGATTGTACTTCACCACAAACTTGCGCACCGGTGCCATGGGAATGCCGAGCAGGGCTACCGTCGTTTCAGGTGTCGTGAATTTCAACTCAACGCGTCCCGAGCGACGCCCACTCCAAAAGGATTTTTCTGCCGCAATGCGATATTTCTCATTCTGTTCAGACGGAAGAAGTTTCATGCCTTTGGGTAATGACTCTGCCACAATCGCCACATTGTTTGCCAACGCAGGGAATGGTTTTTCAGAATCAAGATCATTCAGCATAAACGAAAGCGTCCCACTGAGAATGCCATTCTGAATCTCCGCTTCGAGCACGATATCGGACGCCGTCGCCGCTGTCTCAACCTTGCCTGCAAACGACGTAAGCGACACGAGACACGCCACCATCATCATTATTATTCTTTTCATTGTATTCATGCGCACCCTCCACCTTTGTTCCATTTTATAAGATCAGTCAGATCGGTCGAATCAGTCGGATCATCATTTGCGGGGTTTTCTACAACCCCAGCGCCATAAGCCTCTTCACCGTTTCAGCAAACGCCTTCGCCGGTTTATAATAATCGAGATTCCACGCCACCACATCGGCAATCGTCACCACATCCTTCAACGCGCTCGCCTGCGCCGCCGCCGGCGTATGCTTCAGCACCGTAGCGAACTCTGCCACGGCACACGCCAAACGGAACTGCGGTCGCCCTGCAGAAAACTCCCGCATCACATCCGCCGTCGTGATCGCCTTTTCAATTTCTTCAACAACCCCATTGTCCGTGCGACGATAACGAATGCGCACTGTACCCAGCACAGCAGAAGCCGTGGCAGAGTCTGCCAGTTTCATTTCGTACACAACCGTAACGCCTTGTCCTGAGCCCACCTCGCCGGCATCCACCGTATCATCACGGAACTGCTCGTCGCGCAAAGCGCGACTATCGTACCCGTGCGACTTATACGCCTCGACCACGTCCCGGTTCCATTCAACCTGAATCTTCACATCCGACGCAATCGTGTTGAACGAATTTTCGAGATCGCTTACAAAGCTCTCATCGATGGATTGTTCTGAATCCAGAAAACTGTACTGACCATCGCCGCGATTCGCCATCGCCTCGAGCAGCGTGTCATTGTAGGAACTCCGCCCCACCCCGATAACTGAACAGCGAATGCCACGTCCACGATTCTCAGCTACCTTCTTTAAAATGTCGGATGCATTGTTGCTCCCAAGATTCGCAATACCATCGGAGATAATCACGACACGGTTTTCGCCATGCGGCTTGAATTCCGAGGCTGCGGATTCGAAGGCTCTCACAATGCCGTCCTCAAGATTCGTCGCGCCTTGACAGCGGATCTCAGTCACTCGCTTTTCAGCCGCTCGCAAGGTCTCGGGATTGTCCCAAGCTGAATCGGAAAAGAGCTTGCGGGTTTTATCGCTACACGTCAGGATCGTGACCGAATCGCCTTCGGGCAATTTGGCAAGCAAGGCCAAAATCGCCTTACGCGCCAGCGGCATTCGCTCAGGTGTTTCCATCGATCCCGACGTGTCCAAAAGTATCGTCAGCATCAGTGAGCGCTTCTCTTCACGTCCGAGCCGACGTCCCTTCACGCCAACACGCAACAGATTGTTGACCGAGCGGAACGGTGACCGTGCGCCCTCTAGATAAATCCTGAAGGCCGCCTCGGTCGGCGCGGTATCGCCGTACTCGAACGCATTGATAAACTCCTCCTGACGGATCTGCCCCGGATCTGGCCGTACACCGCTCGCGATCAACATCGCGCTCCGCGTATACCCGGCTGTATCCGTATCGAGACCGAAAGTAGAGAGCGGATGCTCCGCCGTGGGAATCAGCATGAACGGCTCGAAGGTCAGCGGCGGTGGTGGCTCAGGCTCTACTTCCTCTGTTGAACTCGGTGCATCCGCAGCAGCGGTGGCTTCATCAACTTTAACATCATTTTCAGACGTTGTTGAGATCGACTCCTTGCTGACGTCCCGCAACATTTGCTCGCGATTGGGTAAGGGCTCAGTATCAACATACTTGTGTTCTGTTATATTTATCTTGCGAAGCAAATCGACGCCATCCTCATACCAAGGATAATCACTGAGAATAAGTTCAGCCTCCTTACGGCTTTGCGCCAGCTCGCCGCTAGCATAATAGTCGTTAGCCTTATCGAGGCGAATTTTCATGTCAGCTACCTCCGCCTTATCAGGCGTCGGATACTGCTTTCTTTGCCTATCGTTCGGCATCGTTTCAGGCACTGCATTAACCTGCTGATTGACTTTAGCACCTCCAGAACTGAGCGCCATCCCCCGTTGTCCCGGTGAACGACTACCCACAATACCGCGCATTATGATCGGGCTTTTTACAATCGCAAAACTATTCATTTCCGCTGGCTTCGGGGATATCGGTGGCGGCGGCAATGGCTCGGCTTCTCGGCTCGACAGCTCATCCAAAGCCACCTGAGCTGACGCGACGGGTGAGGGCGCAACGGCTCCCAACGTGTAGTCAGCACTCGCGACTCCATCCAAATAGACTCGCACATCTCCGTCTTGTTTTAAAGATGATATTTTTTCAGCTTTTGCTTTCGGAGCCTCTCGGTTATCAGCAGCGCTTTTATTTGCAACGCCAGAGTCACCCTCAACGCTTTCTAGTGCCACGTAAAGACTTGCCGGAGGATCTTCTACAGGAGAATCCAGAGGGCCTTCGCTATACCTATAGCCCTCGTATGTCGGCGAGTTAGACGATTCGGCTATTGAAACCGAGGCTTTCATAGAGCCCAGTTCCAATGCTTTGGAAATAGCTCCTTTACGTGCAGGAGCTAACAATCCTACCACAACACCGAGCAACAAAACGAAAATGGCAGCAACCTTAACGATTCGGTGCCAGAGTCGGCGGCGAGCTTCGCGCTCCGCCCGTTGCGCATCCTCTTTTGCAGAAGGCAAGACCGCGAAAATTTTCGCCCGTCGCGCGGCATTCAGCCGTTCGGGTACGGGAAGTTGCTTGAGCAGATCCGAGAGTTCTTTGTTTTCAAGTTCATCATTCATTGCGCATGATCCTCCTCGGCGTTCAGTCTCCTCGCCACTTCGGCATTGAGGAGTTTGACAGCTTCATGCAGCAATTTGCGGCAGTGTGGAACGCTGTGGCCGGTAATGGCGGCAATGTGCTCGTGGCAGAGTCCTTGTTGGAGACGGAGCAGAAGCACTTGTCTTCGCGACGGGATCAGCACATCCAGCGACGCTTCCAAGACCTTAATTTTCTTCTCTCGACTCACCTCGCCGTCGGCCATCGTGCGGTTACCCTCCATTTCAACCACGGCCTCCTTCGCATAGTCTTCGTGGATTCTCGCCCGTGTTTTTTCGGTTCTAAGGATGGAGATCGCTTTATTGTGAACCACCTTGAAGAGCCAGTTCCGCAGATGGCTCTCGGAAAGCGGCACTTGATCCACGTGCCAGTGTGAGGACAATGCCACAAACGCCTCCTGTACGGCATCTTGTGCCAAGCCGTGATCGCCCACGATTCCCGTGGCATACCGAAGCAAAGGACCCTCGAATGTGTCGATCACGCTCTCAAGTTTTTTTTGTCTCGGCTGTTCCGCCACTGATGACACGTCGCTTTTCAAAGAATTTGCCTTTTATTTATTGCTGCATCATCCTTAATACGCTTCCCAAGACAAAACGTTACCTCAGTATATCTTTTGTGGCAAAGTTCCACACCTTCCCACCCTCTTCCAGTTTTTCTGATCTCCAGATTAGATTCTCACAACCAGACGCATCGAAAAAGTTATCCACTTGTTTTTTCGCGGTACATCGCGCGGTGGGCTTTGTTTCGACTCTAGAATTCCACCTCTACGCGATCAAAGCGTCAAGACATCGCCATCCTTGGCAAAGAAAACTCGGTCTCCTAGGGTTTGGCGAGCTTTCTGCAATTCACCTTCAAAATCATTCAGAATGGTACGACCATGGTGAATGAATCCGAGTGTGCCCGAAAATTCTGTCATGCTTTTCACTAGCTCACACACACGTGTCGGATCGTGATGGCCTGTCTCCATCAGGAGTAAATCAGCACCTGAGATTAAAGGGATGATTTCCTCTGGTGCGGCCAGATCGCCGGACCAAACAAGAGCCTTGCCTTCTGCTTCGAAGCGGTAGGAAAAAGAACGCCAACAGTCCGGAGTATTACCGATGTGCTGATTATGTTGAGCCAGAACGCGAACCCCGTCGGCTTCATAAACACATCCGTCAGTAGCTTGTTGCTCGCGGATCGTGAAACGAATGCTAAATCCCCCTTCCGTACACGCAAGGATTTGTTTCAGGGCGGGTAACAAGCGTTCGTCTGGTGTGACAATATCGATTGTTTTACCGTCTAGCCGTTTACCTCGACCTGGGAGCCCATTGATCTTACGCATGTTCCATAGCAGGTTTGCTAAGCCTCCGATATGATCCATGTGGGCATGGGTGATAAAGATGGCCCGAGTGGCCAGCAAATCCACTCCGCCAACGTGGGCGGCATAGGAGCAATTCTCCCCTGCATCGAACCAGTAAAGCTGTTCGCGGCTGCTAACCGTGAAAGAGACGTGTCGAAACCCAGCGACGGGTTCAGTGCCTGAACTTGTTCCGAGAAAAGTTAGTGTCATGTTTTTGGATCAGGTCATCGTCATGGTGCCAGCAACACCCGTTATTTCTTCGCCCCTGCGCATAGGCTTCAGGCGGAGCTCAAGGGTGTAGGTGCTACCATCAGGCCGGGTCAACTCCTTGGATTCGCATACGTCGGCTCCCCTTACGGCTGCTTGGAACTGAAGAATCATGTCGGGAAGCATCTCGCTGAAGTGCTTTTTCTGAGCCTCCATTTCATCGACCATCCCTAGGGCTCTTAAGACCAACGGGTTGAGAATTTCGAACGCCCCATGCAAGTCGCACGTGAACGCGGGAATAGGCAGAACGTCCAATATGGCTTTGTATCTGCGAAGTTCCTCTGCAGAATTTTTTCTTTTTTCGACGTTTCGGATTGAGAAAACAACATTCTGTGATCGTGTCAATTGCACCGTACTAACGCCGACCTCAGCGAGGAAGGATGTGCCGATGCTTCTGAAGCATCGCGCATCAATGAGGATGTGCCGCTTATTGGTAAGATTCTTCTTCAGAAGGTTGAACATTCTGTTGTTCATGCCGTAGACAATTTTTTCGATCGGCATATTCCAAACGTCATCCGGCGAATATCCAAAGATTTCCTCCGATCTCGAATTGCAGTCGATCACGTGCCCGTCATCGTCCAAGACGAAGATGACATCATAAAGTCCATTCATCAATTGGTAATACAAAGCCTTGGGATCCGTTCGTGGCACGGCCGGCATATCTGCAGCAACAGCCTCCGTTTTCGGAGGCGGCACCGCTGTCTTATCCGCAACTTGGATTTTAGGTTTTAAGACAATCGGTTTTAGAACCGGTTTCACCTCTGGGACTTCTGCTTGGGGCTCAACGGAGATGGGTGGAGGCTGAACTTCCTGAGGCGCTTCGGTTACTGGCGGAATGGGTTCCGGGCTGCTGTACAGACTTTCGGCTATACCCTGGGAGCGAATAGCCTCAGCAACAGCCTCCGCTGCCTCCTGGGATGATGTCACGGCCTGAGCCGGAGCGGCCGCCGGAGCAGCAGGCACCGCCGCATGGGATGGCGGTAGTTTGAATGTTCGTGGCGCAGCCGGAGCCGGAGCCGGAGGAGGAACGGTTGCAACCGGTGGTTCATCTTTTACCACAGCAGGTGTAAATGTTTGTTTGACGTCTGGAGTCTTCGACTCGAGCGGCTCCTCTACTTTCTCTATCTTTTTCTTAAACCACAGTCCCATGGGAAACCTCCCCTTTTTCTCAATATCGCGCTTTGTGTATGCGCTCCAGTAAACGCTATTATTCTAGCAGATACTATGCCATTAAATCAATCGTTATCTGAAATCTAGACAACGCCGCTCTTTTTATGATAAGATTGCTCTTCTCATCTGGTAAATTTTACGCTTTCATGCAACAACCATAGGAGAATAAAATGAAAATCGTCACTCGTTTAAACTGTCTTCCCCTTATTTTATCATCAACCCTTGTTTTCGCTTCGCCTTTTATTCGTGCCGAAGAAAAAAGACCCTCTCCGACCCTGGAATCCAAATGGGAGGCCTCAACAGATGAAGAGCTGAAAAATGAAATCAACAGAATCGGAGAAGAAATTCGGCAAGGTGTCGATCTCTTAAACGTAACCAGAAAAAAACTTGAATTTATTTATAGCGATTTGACTCACACATCGGAGGCTGTTGAAGTAAAACGCAAAGTTTTAAGGAGCGCCGAAGCTACGCTTATCAAAGCGAAAATTGAGCTACAGGCTGAATCAGAGGCTGTTGAAGTAAAGCGAAAAGCGTTGAAGGACGCTGAAACTGCTCTTATCAGAGCGCAAATTGAACTGCGTGCTGAAGTTACTAAACTTCCTGAGGTCCAGAAAATTTCTGCTGAAAACGAAAAACTCGAAGCGAGCGTCACAGCCCTTCGTCTCAAAAACACAGCTCTTGTCAAACTTTTCCGTTCTCGAAAAAGCTCTTCTAAACAGCAATAAATGGCACTCAGATTACTGGTTAGAAATCCGGCATTTCAATGCGGATGGTTCGACTACTGATCTTGTCTGTTTTCTTGCCATCTCCCTTGTCTAGGTCAGAACCATGCAGCGTTCCAGGCTCTGAGAAGAACGGAACCTCGAAACTTGCACCGCAATCGGGGCAGTCCGACTGCATGCCCATCATCTCGGCAGGAGCCTCAAGCTCTTGTCGACAATTCTTGCAGAAAAACGAAACAATTCTCGGTTTCGGCTTGGGAACGTCTGGCGCATTGAGGTCAAGCGTGGAAAGATCAATTCGAATCGTCTGATTCTTTTGGGCTGCCATATCCGTTCCCGAAAATGCATTTCTCGCAGCTTCTTCTATCTGAGTGTCGAGCGAGGGCGCTTCGATTTTAGGTCCATGTATCGTCCCTGGCTCGGACTCCTTGGGTATCGTAACCGGTTTGCCACAAACTGGACATTCCGATGAAAGACCAACAGCAGCGGCCGGCGCCTCGATTTCACCGCCGCAATCTTGACATTTAAAAGATACAGCCGAGGAAAAATCATCGTAAATAATCTCTCGAGGGGTGGTAACAGGTGCTTCCTCCTCAGCGGCTACAGGCGTAATACCATCCTCCATCAATGGAATCACAATATTCTTTCCCCTAGGGGCAATGGTGTCTTTCGCTTTCTTGAGAATGCGAATCCGAGGAGCTTGATGTTCAGTGATGAGAATCGACTGCCCTGTCTGGGGATTTCGCATTTTTCGTTCTTTTTTAGTAATCACGTCAATACGGCAAAGGCCCGGAACAGAAAAACCACCTAGGTTCGCCTCTCGGCAGGCGATATCAAACAAGGCGTCAAGAACAAGCCTCGCTTCCTTCCGCTTGATACTCGCGGCATCAGATAATTCCTTAATCAAAGCATATTTCGTGTATGTAGCCATTTCATTCTTCCTTTTCTAATACCTTAAAAGCCACGATCTCAACTCTCTATCCTTCCTACAAATAAGAAGCTTTTACAATACAATGATTTTTATAGCAAATACCGTGCCATACGACCATGAACCGAATCAAATTCCGAAGCCACGATGCGTCCCGGCGGCGCATCCTTCGTCGAAGCGCATTCCGCCACGTCTTCTTCCTTTGTTCATGATAGAGGGTTCTGCGTCACGCGCAACGTCAGGGTGCGATGTGGAAGAGGCGCACTCGCTCTTTGTCGAGCGTCACCGTGAAGACCGGATTGTCGGGCGTCACGCTTCCAACTTTCTGCCCTGTGGCCAGATCAGTAACCGTCATCGGCACTGTCACCAGACCTACACTGACTCGGGCCGTCTTGGGCTGACTGGAATAATCCGATACCAGCATGACTTTGCCAGCGGCTGAGGCCACGCCCTTGACCAGAACTTTACCGTCGAGGTCACGCAGATCGTTGACGGGGTCGGCTTCCATCAGGAGGGATTCAACTGGCATCAGCATCGCGACCGTTTCGGCAATCGCCTGAAGATCGGCGGCATCGGCTGGGCAGACCCCCCAAATGCCGAACCCTCTGGCTCCTCCGGCAATAGCTTCTAGAATTTGTGCTTTCATGGCCGATGTCGGAAAGTCGGAATCGTAGGCGGTTGCATAGGGATAGCCGGCAGTCAAAATCGGTGCCACGTCGGACTTGGGTGCTACCAAAGCTCTCAGCGAATGAGTGTCCTTCCAAGGCAACTGCATATCGTAGGGGCCGTAGTTGGCATAAATGTCGGGATAAATCATCGGTGAAAACACCTCGAAACTTGAGGCCAGCATACCAGGATCTTCAAGTGATTCAGTATAGAGTGGGGAGTCGCGGTAATCCTCGAATCCGTAATAAGAAGGACGACCGCGATGATAGGCGTTCATGAGCAGCATCCAGAAAAAGGTATCTTCCGGTGATTTTTCCTTCAGATAAGTCTCTATTGCGAGCCGGTAATCGGCAAACATGCCGGCATAATTCAAGGCACGAAATTCCAGCCACGCCGCCCGTAACACTTTGTCGGGTGACTCGCCTTGCATGAATTGCATGGGATCGCCTGCCGTCAACCCGGGATGTGCTGTTTTAAACCAAGTGACGAATTGTTCGCGACACCGCGGACAGTAGCAGACTTCGCGAATCGACGACGCACCGCCGTAGATTTCTGGGTCAAAGACATGCCGCCGAATACCGAGATCGATCAGAAAACGACCGTGGTCGAGGAGTTCCTCAAAGTAACGTCCACGATAAGTAGGACAGATTTTCTGTCCCAGCTTTCCATCCAACCCCATAGCACGACCTCCCCCTTCCAAATCACGCTTGGGCGCATCGGCCCACCACCATTCTCCGGCCCAAGCTCCGATCTTGAGACCCAGCGGCTGTGCCAGTTCCATAATAGTGCGCACCGATTGAGCACCCGAGGCAGAGCGGCCACGCGTGTAAGGCCAGATG
>CAZUAY010000031.1:0-19954 GCA_964618405.1 uncultured Lentisphaerales bacterium | reverse complement strand
ATTGCATCTTGCCTAATTGTTGTACTTGAAAAATCCATGTAAATTATTTCCGCCCAAAACATGGCACCAGCCGATGCTATCGGGCCCCAAGCAACCGTTGTCGCATACCCAGGAGCGATGTTTCCCATTTCATCAGAACGGTAATTACTACCACCATATTCATAACTCTCAGGATTGCCCTTAATATCCATGACGGTCATTGTATCCCAGATGTTGCCACTCGAAAACGGATTCCTCATTAACCGATCGGTATACCTCTTGATAAATTCATCACCATCTTCACACAACCCCCACGGATCTCTGAAATTCACCGGATCATTACTGCAGTAAACGTAAAGATTGATATTTTTTGGGGCCCAAAAAATCCCTTTTATGCTGTTATTCTAAACCTTTTCAAAACACCGTTCAACCGTGAAAGCGCGAAAAACATGTCCGCCCGAAAAACATGTCCGAAACTTCGTGCTGTCTGCCCCCAAATAAAGTTCTGAACCTCTGAATCAAGGACTACCCCGGTTGTCATCATGTTGAACAGAAGATTCACGTCGCCCTCTAAGTACACTAAATAAAACCCTAACTCCAACATACCCACAAAACAAAACACATCCAACAACTATAGCAATAACCCATTGCACAAAACCAAATTGCAACGCGTAATATTTCACAACAAAGAATGAAATAAGAAAACTCACGAAAAGTGGAAATGCTTCAAACAATGTCATTACTTACCTGACCTCATGAGCGTATCGGTGGCTGAAAAAGGGACCAACTGCAAAAGAAGTCGGCCACCTGGAGTAAAGCCCGTATTCCATGTGGCCTTATATGCTTGAAGCATTTCTTTTGCACCAAAATGGCCTAAGACGTTGCCATGCTGCAGCAACCAACGCCCACGGTCGATCACATCCATGTTTTTAATTTGCGACCACACACGAATCGGGACTGTTTTAGAGCCCATCTCGTAAAGTTTCGGATGCTTTAACCATTTCGTGATATTCGGAATACGTGCACCAAGATAGATGTCACGCGAGAACGCGCCAAGGTGACGACTTGTCTTGAACACTGAATCAACATTGCCACATTCATCGGCATACGCGATTTCAAACGGATCGACAAAAGGAATAATCCCATCAAGGGTAGCTGCCGCACCGCGCTCAAGGTCTCCCCACGAATCACGGTCAAAAGCCAGCCAAGGATTCCCAACACCGATATTAAAGCCTCCAAACTGCACGCCCCACAACCCCCACGGATCTCTGAAATTCACCGGATCGTTGCTACAGTAAACGTAGAGGTTGATGCCGCCGCTGATACCGATAGGATCCTTCGACAACCAGCGGCCAGTAACGGGATCGTACCAGCGGGCACGGAAGTAGTAGAGGCCCGTAGCGTATGCGTACTCGCGCCCGTTCCACAGATACCGATTATCCTCAAGATCAGAGGCGGAAACAACCGCCTGCTTGAGGTTCCCCCAAGCATCGTAGTCGTAGCTGGCGACGAGGGTGCCGGAGGCATCCACAAAGCCATAAACGCTGTTCAGGTGATCCTTGACGGCGTAATAAGAGTTGGTGGACGTATCGCCGCACACGGTGACGGCCAGCAAGTTGTCGACGCCGAAGCCCCAAGTATAGAAGCGTTGGACGCGGCCGCCTTCATCCACATCCGCAATGACGTGATCGCCGTCGTAGATATGCCGGCTCGTCACACCGTGCTCGGAGGAACGTACGCGCCGCCCCAGCACGTCGTAACTAGCGCCCACAACGAAGATCGCATTGCTGGAGACGGAGACGATCCGCCCGCGAATATCATAATATGGGACGATGTGGTCCGAACCGTGCCAAGTACGCAGAACATTGCCAGACGAATCGTACGGAATACCACTAATATGGCTGTTGTCGGCATTGTACGTCCAGGCCTGGCTACCATTCCTTGTGCGGTTCCCCGCGATGTCGTATGTGTTGATCCCGGGAACGCCGTTTCCGCCGAAAAGTCGCCCAAGGGCATCGTACTGGTAATACTCGTGGCGGATCAGGTAACCGGGGAAATTAACTTGTTTGTAGGACAGCTTGGGAGACGTTCCGTTGTACCCGAAGGTAAACCAGCCCAACGCCGTTCCGGCCCCATTCCTGTTGATTGTTTGCGTCAGCCGCTCCTGCCCGTCGTAGGCGTAGCTCGTCGCCAGCACCGCGTTCGAAATCGCAGCAATGCGCCCGTTCCAGGCATTGTACGCAACTGCGAACGCCCCCGCCGGGGAAACGATGTTCGTTACGCGCCCTGCTGTATCGTAGGTATACGAGATTTGCCAGGTGTCATTTCCAGCCAGAAGCGTGGTGCTGGTCGACAGCCCGACTGGATTGAGCACCCGCTGAACGGCAGAGGTGATGGACGATAAACTGGAGATAACAACGCAGGCCGTTTCGGACGTAACGCTTCCCGCCACATCGTAGGCCCATGAAACCGAACCCTTGGCGCTCTGCGCAGAAAGCGGCAGTCCGTCGGGCCGCCATGTGTATTCAACCGAGTCGGCCCGATGTCCGGGAGCGATCTCGGAGACGGTGTTACGAACTAGATTTCCGGCGGCATCATAGTCGTTGGTGGCGAATACTCCGAAACGGAGATAGCTGGCATATGGAAAAGAAATGGGACGGCATGCCGAGGCAACAGCGCCGCCGATTACATAGCTCACCGACGTAACCTGCCCTTCGAGATTGGTAACGGCTGCGATGCGTGTCTGGGCATCAAGCGCATAGGATTCAACCGATCTGCCAAATTCATCGGAAACTGCGCGAAGATTCCACTGTCGATCATACGCAAAAGAAACTGTCGCATCGGTCCGATTGTCGAGCACACGTGAAACCGACGCAATCCGATGACCTCGCCGATAAGCGATTTCAGCAGGATAGTAGCCGAAACCGTCGTCTAGCGTGACAATCCGGCCAGCGGTATCGCGCGTAATTGGCTCAAAAAGTCCCTCCCAGTCGCCAAAAAGCCCGACGCGTCGACCGTACGTATCGTTCTGGAAGTGAATTTCGCGATTCGTATCGCCCGGGCCGGGCAGGACGAGGCTCACGAGATGGCCGTGCGCATTTTTCTCCAATAAAGCCCATGACCCATCTGGCCAGAAAACAGAGGAAAGTAGACCATTACCATTGTAGTCAAAGACGGTGATTCCGCCTAAGGCATTAGTGATCGCAAGGGGGAGCCCGTTCTTGGTGTAGGAGAACCAGACCGCACGGCCAAGCGCATTGCTTGCACAAGTCAAACGTCCTGAATCCGTCCATGTGAAAAAGTTCGTGATGCCCGACGCACTGATCGCCATTAAGGGCAGATCGAATGTTGAATGCCAGACGAACGCATTCGTATAGGCTGGTGGTGACGAGTCCAGTGAAGCGGCCTCAGTCAGCATGTTACCGCGCGGATCGAAGGTTCGCCAGACTGTTGTGGTCGTTGCCCCCTCAAAGGAAAATTCACAAATCGGGTTCAAATCCGCATCGTATTCGATCTCGAAGCCGGAGCCATCCCCTTCGTTGACCTCCGAAACGACCCTAGAGGACTGTGGATCGAACTTGATCAAGACGTCAATCTCGTCTCCATCTGCACGAGCAGATGTAACCCGGGTCATGTTTGCCAGGCCGTCGGGTTCATAGTCGAACTGCGTGACGAATTCGTCCGGTTGACCGATCTTGCGGTTGCAGGTAGAACTGCAGGCTCGTCGCGTGATCCCGCCCCGCGTCAGATCGGTATAGGCGTATTTCCACGAGTCATCCCTTGACAGATCCCGGTGAGATGTCAACGCGAAACCGATGGTTTCATAGCTGTAGATATGTGAGAATGTCATCGTATCGGTGACTCTATCGGCACGCCTAAGTCTTCCCATTTCGTCGTAATGAAATATAATGTGCCAAGTGACATCGGAGGGATAGGCACCAACAAGAACCTTTTCGCGTCGGATGTCATTGTTTGGAAAATCGTATTCAAGCGCGATGGAACGGCCATTTGAATGCTCAATTCGAGTCAAAAGCATTTTACCACCTTCGTCCGGATCGTATTGAAGCGCAATATAATTGCCGAGACCGTCGATGACTGAAAGCAGGCGTCCAGCACGATCGAAGAGATACCCCTGCCCTGTGGAATTAAGTAAACGCCACCCGGCTTCATTTTCCTCCAGTCGCCTGTTTCCTCCCTGAGCGGACTCGTAGGCTGTCCCGTTTTTCCGAAAAACCAATATCTGCCCATTCGGCATAAAGACCCGGCGACAAGTGGCATTGATCCCGTTGAACATCAGGTACTCATCGGAACCAAGCCAGGTCTCGTAGTCATGCATCCACCCCGGGCCCAAAGAACCATTCGCGAAGATTGAAGCACTGTTGTAATGCCGCACAAAGACGAAAGGCAGCCCCGGCGCATCGATCACAATATCCGTTCCGCGAACACGGACATTGCCATTGATGGCGTTGACCGGATCGGCCTTCTCGGCACGTAACGGATCGGGAGAGGCCGCTTGAGCCGAAGCATCCGCCGTTTCTCCTGTCCCTTCTTGCGCTGCCGGCACCGTCACGGTAAAGTAACGGCGTTCGGATCCGTAGTTAAAGCCCGTGTCATTAAAATCGCCAAGGGTCTCCGGGGGGGCATCGATGATGATACCGGTGCCGGTAACATGTGCGGAGAAGTCACCATCAGGGTCATCATCGGGCAGCGACTCCACGTAACCTTCGTATGTTGCACCGCGTTCCAAGTGGATCGTGAGATGATAGAGGAACGACTCGCTATTAACGCTCGGCATCCGCAAGGTGATGCCATTAAGCGTGAGCGCATAAAGCTCGGTATGGCTCCCGCTTTTGTCACCGACTGTCAATGTCACCGCGACGTAATTGGAATCGCCTGCTGTTACTGCAATAGATGGATCGTTCGGTGCCAGATCGAAGGCATCGAGAATATGGTCGCCGTCGGTGTCGATTAAGAAGGGAGATGTTCCCAACCCTGCCTCCTGTCCATCCGTCAGGCCATCGCCATCCGAGTCCAAATTAGGATCATCAGCTTTGACTGGATCAAACCCATGTTCAACCTCCCACCCATCCGACATACCGTCACCATCAGTATCAGGGTTAAGCGGGTTGGTACCGGCGGCGATTTCATCGCCATCGACTAAACCGTCGCCGTCCGTGTCAGGGTTAAGCGGATCGGTTCCCAGAGCGACTTCAACGCCATCGGAAAGTCCGTCAAAATCAGAATCAGCGCTGAGCGGATCGGTGTGATAAACGAGGACTTCCTCGGCAGACGTCAGGCCGTCGTTATCGGGATCGGGAATGGAAAGGTCGAGGTCATTGACATCGGTCCAGTGAAGCGCGAATGTAGAAGCATCCGCAACCATTTCGCACAACGGTGCCGACACGACGATTTTTTTAAACCATGAAACACATGAAACTTCATGAAATTAGTTCGCATACGTTCTGATGTCAGCCTTTGGGAAATGGCAAAAGTTGACGAGAAAGCCAAGCTTCTTTTTAGTTGCTTTCAAGTAGTTGATGAGTTGCGCCTCATCATTGGGAAGGAGAGACTTAACTGCTTTCAGTTCAATAATAATTTTCTCAAAACAAAGAAAATCGGCCTTGTAAGTTTTGGAAAGCGGCTCACCTTTGAAGAGTATTGTTAGCTGGACTTGAGACTCGAAAGGAATATTACGCATAGTGAATTCTTTTTCCAAAGCTTCTTGGTAGACTTCCTCCAAAAAACCGGGTCCAAGAACAGCATAGACTTCATATAATGCCCCGCGGATCAGATAGCACTCCTCACGGTATACCATTTTCTCTTTTTCATGAAGTTTCATGTGTTTCATGGTTAATTTTCCTCCTCAGTACTACCGGCTGTGATCGCGAGCACCGTAATCTGCATCGTACGCGGCAGACGATTAAAGCTAGCAGCCAAGCGTTTGAATGAAGCCGTACCGAAAGCCTGCTTCATAAAGAACATCAGGCAGACTCCGAAAAATCCTAATGTTAAAAGTATCCCTATTAAATTCGGGGCTGCTCCGTTATTCATACAGACAGTGAAAGCATCTATCCCGTTCATGACTTTACCTCAGCAGAAAAATAACAGGGTCAATGTTGAGTCTAACAGAAACGTGGTCGTTATGCCTATCGACACCGCGTGCGGTTACCTTTAGCATATTCCATGTTTTAGAAAACATCCATTCGGGCGGAGATGCGTCGTCCAACCCGGCAAAAGTAATTGGAATACCGTTACCGAAAGTATCGAGACGATCCGGGGAATCGTTTGACTCAAGGTGTACAGTGAAGCTGATTTCGCGCCGTAAGCCCATGTTTTCGGATGGGGTGGCTGTGAAGCGATTCATATGTTCAGCAGAAGCAACGAACCATCCGCCACAATCCCAGCCGAGTGTCAGCTCCGTTTCCTCCTCCGAAAGAAGCCTATCTACATCTTCGTCAACACCAAACGCGACCTGAACATTATTGGAAGGCGTTGCGTCGAGGGAGAGGACAATTTTGAACGAGCGTGTATGCTCCGTCCAATCCGTCCAGGCCGAGATCATGACATTCGTAGAACTTTCTGTATCGAGAAATGCTGCTGCGGGAAGTTTTGGAGTGGACACCGTGCGGGCGTGAAGTGTGAGTGTTGCGAACAGGACGGTCCATACGCATACCGTTTGTCGTCCATTCTTTCTGAAAAACTGCTTCATGGTAGCTTTTCCTTTTTCTCTCGGGCGCATCTAGGGGGATTCTTACCTGATCTTTCTATAGCATCATATCCCCTGTATGACTAGATTTGATTGTACGCCATCTAATCAGGCCTTACAAGCCGTTTCCCCGAATGAGGGCTTTTCGATCTTAAAAACACGCCATTCCTGCTATCAGTCGTACAACCGCTTCGGGAACTTTCGTACAGTCAAAGCACGGAAATCAGATGCGATCACACATCACCAAGAGCGGACAAGCCCCATCCCGCTGCAAAGCCACACGGCCCATAACTCCACAACCACACTACAGCCAGAATATAGCGTCCAGAGGTCAAGCAGCGGATTCTGGATGAAGGTCAACCCAAGCCTCGCGCACACCGCTGGCCCCTTCATAAAGCTCACAGGCAGGCGCCAAAGACGAACAACCCGCTACACACCCCACACACCGCACAGCGAACACAAACGATCCCGGTGTCGGATTACGCTTAATGTGATCGGAGCCCCTGCATGCAGGTACGCACAAGGCGAAGTTAAAGCCTCGCCGCCCAGCGACCAGATGAAAAAGTATTGACTGCGCACGCACACGCGCGCGGGGCGGTGAGTGACAGCAATTCTTTCGGAACAGTTTTGACAGGAGTTCGCTTGCCCGTGAACCTGAACGCCTAGCACATAAATGCGATCGGCACCACGCCGGGACGTCTCCTTTTTTTACTGCGCCCAGCGTCAAGCTGAGGGGGGGGGACCCCGGGCGTATGCCGAGTGCCTCGTCAGGGTTCTGAGAAGCGTACGGCCCTGTCATTTTTGGCGGTAGCTAAACAGTACGCAAAGTTCTTCAAGGACGGGAAACACACACCTTAGACGAAAGCGGGCCGAACACTGTGAAATGGGGAGGTTTTACGGGATTACGGAGACCTGGAATAACCCCATTTACGGGCAATCCGACTACCCTTACCCCCAGGTAGGTTTGTATGCGTACCATACGTGGCTCCAAACTCACCAATGCGGCGCCGTGCGGAAGCACGATACCCGCATGAAACCTAGGGGGTGGCCTACACAGTCATCGAGGTTCGTTTCGTTCGAGAGCGAAAAGCGGGTGCGGCAAGGCTCCCCCGATCCTCCTCGTATGCGTGAGGCTGCGCTCATTTTCGTAACCTTCCAAGCACAATGCGTATCACAGTGTCCATTACTAAGCCGAGGCTACGCGTGGCGAGTCCATTCCGTTCGTAGTCATTATTCCGGTCCGGTTGCGTTTCATCGTTTTTCGCTACTGCTCCGTTTTCGTCGACGTCGCAGGGTTGGAGTGGAGGCACGCCTTCCGAATGATCAGGAATAGGCGGCTCGATGACTGACAGCCCGCCCCCAGCCGGGTGGCCACTATTTATATCCGGAGCGGGCCCGAATATCAATGGAAGCTCTAACTGCCGCGCGCGAAGTAACGGTGATCCCCGAAAAGGCCCAGCGATAATTGTCCGCTGGATACCTGTTGTTAATTGTTTACTCATAAGAAATAATCCTTTGTTATTTGCCGAATATATCGGCGTCTACGTATCAAAAATGGTGGCACTAAACGATTCGTTCATTAACTCCTCAGTTCCACTATTGGGAACGAGTATCCTTTATTCACGGAAGCCAGAGAAGCACCTGCGCTTCCACCGGTATCGGGGCGTACTAAGCCCGGTAGTCTAGTCTGTAAAACCTGCTTGGTGAGTTTGGTGAGTTTTAGAGGGGTTTTCCTGTAAAGTCCCAGTTAAAGAATCGCATAGAGAGTTTTGCTGAATCGTCGATTCAAACTCACCATACTCACCCTCACCACTTGCAATTGGTTCAAAGAAATATTCCATGTAACCACCTCGTCCTTTCTTTTTTTCCGCTTTGAACATTGCCTCAAGGTGGGGCCAGAGTTTCGACAGACGCTTGCCTAGCCCTCGGTTTGAAAGTCTACCTTCGAAGCTTGAGTCGATTTCTTTAATCTTGCTCAGCAGTTCGGAGGCGGTTCCGCTGAACCCCTCATTTTGAAGTAACTCGAGAAGGGCTGCGCCTACATCATCGTTTTCAATATTGAAAAGGCTTTTGTCTATTTCGGCTGCCTTTAGCGCGTTCACGGCCTCAGCTTCGCGTCCGAGTGCCCTTCCGATCTTTACCACGAATGAAGCAAAATCAGGGTGACGTGAATTTAACCCGCCCTTAGTAGGCTTGGTATCTGCGATTGCTCGAGATAATACAGTAGCAATCCATGAAAGCCCCGCGTCTCGTTTTTCGTCAATTTCTGAGAACAAAGCGCTCTCAGCCGTTTCACCCTTCCGCCTTTGAAGTCGGATTGTTATAAGTCGGTCGGCAAGGCCGGCGTCTGAAGCGAATGACGGATTAGCACTGGTGATTGCGATTGCAGCACGCGGGCGGAGTGTCACATTCTCGCTATCGGTATAGAGTTTTCGCTTCCGCTGACTACCACCTGTAGCTGCTGCGGCTATTGCGTCTGCGAACCAGTCAAACCGGATATCAACGTTATCGAGGCACGCCATTCCACCGCTATTTAGTGTCGCCCACAAATCGCCTTCCCCGTTCTTATTTACAGCTGTGATGTTTTCGGTAAGCCCCAGCAGTCTCTGTACCGCGCGTACAAGCGCTGTTTTTCCGCCTCCTACAGGCGATGTTACACAGAGCGGGGGCTTGCTCGAGAAGTTAGCGAATAACGCCATAACCCAAAATTTTAACAGTTCGCATCCGTGCTGTGCAGTCGTTGACATGCTATTAAACACTGTGCATGCTTCAAACGGGTCTTGCCCTTCGCTTGTGAATTCCCAAGGTTTAAGCACGGCACTGGCAGGGAACAGGATGTCGTCGGTTCCGTTGTCGACAAGCTCAACCTTATTCGCCGAGATCCGCACCATCTGTCCTGGGCCATTCGAAATGTAGATTGCAATAGGGTTTTGCGCCGTAAAGGTTGTCGTCCAATAAAGAGCCGGTTCGATACCCTTTGACCGTATTGAAAGCCCCTCGGTTTCCACCGCGAGGGCGGTATAGTTGAAAAGCGTTTCCGCACGGTTGATGCCGATAATCTCGGCTAACCACGCGAGAAACGCATCATCCTGCGCAGGTAGTAGTATTTTTCTCTGATCGTCGAAAAACTGAACGCTTGGGAAATCACGGAATTCAATATCATGGTAAAAAAGTCCTCGCTGATGAAGCCATTCAACGACGGCACTAGCGCTTTTCCGATAACACTCGTTAGCAGACATTGTTTTCAGCTTCCTGCCTTGTTCCAGCTCCCACAGGGATGAACGCAAAGCATCACCGTCTGCTTCATCCGCATTCGTGGGTGCCGCTTCGACTATCTTGAGGAGCTGTTCGACTGTTCCGCCTGCGTTTTTGAATTCGTACAAGTCGCCTCCTTCGGGAAGGTTGGGAATGTTCACCACCTTCACGCTTAACGCGCCCTCCTCACGGCATCGCCTCGTAACGTCCACGGCGTACCCTCGACCGGCTTCGTCATTGTCTGGTAGGATTACCACGCTACGCCCCTCTAACGGGCTCCAGTCGCTTTTCTGGGAGCTCTTTGCGCCGTGTGCAGAAGTGGTGCAAAGTAAGCCTATCTTGCTACCGGCTTCGCAAGCCTTTTCACCTTCTGCGATAAACACGGTTTTCGATTTCTCAGCGGCTAGAATTTCGTGAAGGTTCAGTAACGGCCATTTTTCGGCGGGATCTCCGATCTGCCAGCCTCCCGCAACGGCTCGTATAGGCCTGTATGTTTTCTGCCCTGCTGCGTGATCATCGAAACGAAGAACGCCAGCAACTTCTTTCCCGCTCCGGTCGTGATAAGTATCGCTGCGCGTCAACTCCCACTTTCCACCGTTCTTATTCATTGCCCATTTTAACGCCTCAACCGCCTTTTCGCGTGTGGGGTGAATGGTCTTGCCTCCTTCGCCCTTCCGGCTCGCCGTGGGGGGGGTGGCGGTCGTAGCGGGTGCTGAATATATGTCCCTGATAATTTTCACAGCCTCAGTAAACGTGCAGCTTTTTACATCTTGAACCAGCTTGAACCCGTCGCCGCTCCACCCGCATTTATGACACTTGAAGCCTGCTTCGATAGAGAAATCGCCGTCATTATGCGGCTGGCCGTCGGCTTGACAGAAAGGGCACAGGTACCTTCCATTTTTCGGATCTAACTGTAGCCCGAGAGCATCACAGAGGGGAGCGCGATCAGCGTTCATTGCATCCCGAAGTGTTTGCAGATCATCATTCATAGCGCATTTTCTCTCCTCGGTTCGGCAGACGCGGCGAGAAACTCTCGGACCTCGTCCCAAAAATAGCGTTTGCGTCCCAACACCCGAATACACGGTGGGTTCAACCGCCACAGCGTGGTCGTACTAATTGATAGTCGCTCGCATAATTCCTGCGGCGTCAGAATCTCATCTTCTTCCTGTAGTTCGTTATTGTGCTGGTGGTGGTCACTCCCATTAATAACAGCCAGCGCTGCCTGCACTTTTTTCTCGCTGACGCCCATCGCTTTAAGAACGCCTTCGATCGAGCTAAGTTGTTTGTTCATAACATCTGTTCTCCTATGCTCATGTTATTGAGTTGAGAATTTCGTTTGTATCTGTAAAAAAGTATCTGTAAAAAAGTACTGGTGATTAGTATTGTTGCGTCTACCGGGCTTAAAAAAACAGGAGTAGCCGCCTGCCGGGCACCAGCTTAGTAATCCCGGAGATTCTCGAAATTTGGGAATACCGAATCGACTTTGCAGTTGAGCGCGCGGGCAATCCGCACTGCATTCGTCTTCCCAGGTCTAACTCCGCGTTCGTATCGACACAACAATCCGGGCTGAATTCCGGCTTTTACTGCAAGATCGACCTGGCTCATTCTCCGCGCGATTCTCTTATCCTTCAATGGGCTCATCTAAAGAACACCTCCTAATTGTGGTTAGTAATATCACTTCTTCTAACCTGGTGAAGGTGTTAATGTGTCGCATATAAAAAGTTTTATCGTATTTAGTTCATTGTAGAAGAGCATGAGCCTTTCGCTCTGATCGTCTTATTCGAAGTTCCTTGCTCATGATGTATTTATTGTTTATTCTTATCCCAGAGGTAATCAGTGGTGTTTATTCCCCTAAAAACAAAGACTTCCCAACACAAGGTACATAAAAAAGGTGAAATGGTCAGTGTCAGTGAAGCTGCCCGGGCGCTTGGTGTTTCACGAAGAACAATCCAGCGGAAGATAAAAGAAGGTAAGCTTAAAAAAAACTCAGGCGTCCAGTTTGGTCGGGGTGCCGCTCAGTTAGATCTGGACGAGGTCCGACGCATTTGTGTCAATGAGAGGACTAAACACGGCGTTTATCCAAGTGAGTTGCAACCGAGCTTTTGGAGGGCGATTCGTAAGTTCTTAGAAGACCAGGGGTTTAACCCTATCGAGGTAATCAAGGTTCTTATCAAAGCCGCTCTTTCTGACCATGCTGATATCGATTTTTTCCTGTACTGCGTGGAGAGACTTCGCATGGGAGATGAAGTATTCGTTGGACTGGTGATGGGGATCGAATACCCTCCGTCATGGGCTGATTCGGACCCTGCTCGTAAATACGCGGCGGAACGAGTTAAGAGTTTTTTTGTCGATTTTGAAGCATCCAACGATCACGATGCGGATACTGAGGAATCCAAAAGGACCGAGTCTCTGGATACTGTTGACAGAGACTTCTGTAAGCTATGGGAAATCTTTGTCAATGTCTGTATTCATCTACCTGTCAATGCTGAGGTTAACTTTTATTATGATACAGTGACGAAAGAAGCAGACATCCTTCTTACCCCTTTATGGCTTCCCCCGGACATACCGGGTTTATTACCTATTGAAGGTGGAAAATACTCGGCGACTCACAGGGGACGGATCTCTGATCCTGAGGCCGTTCATTCTATCGCTACAAAACTTCATGCCAATATCGAGAGGGGCTGGGGGTTAGAAACAGAAGAGGGCGTCAACGTTTTTAACGATTTTATAGACCTTTTATCGGACTCTTCTTTAACCAATCTACCTTCAGACGGGAAACGCCCAGCGGAACGGAAAATCCTCGATAGGGCTTGTAATAAAGTCGGGTTGTCTCGACGCGAATTTCAAATACTTAGCCGCGCATGGCATATAATAAAAGGAGATGTTATGAGTAAATCTTCTAAAGAGTATGACGACAGGAAAGATTACACAGATATTACTGATAAATGGGGTAAAACCCGGGTCAGTGCTACTCGGCTCGCCAAAATTCTTGGGGTGAGTCGCCAAACAGCAAGTCGCTATATAGCGAAATATAGAAGGTAATGACAGAAGTTTGGGTTTCGGAACATCAATAGAGGTTAGTCCGTTGCCTGAAGGGTCCCGTTGTCCAGCAGCGCGAGCAGCCGCTCCCGATCTTTGCCAAAAGTCTGGGACGTCATCCCTTCAACGATCGTACGAATCTGTTCATCGCGCGTGGGAGCGCCGTTTGTGAGCAACGCTGGCATCGCCGCCTGCAAGGTACGCCGGAAGTCTTCGCGCCCAGGCTGGTAATAGTGTGTGAGGACAGTATCTACTGTTGTATGGCCAGTCACTTTTTTTACGAGATCGACCGGCACCCCAGCCGTGAGGGCTAACGTCACCCACGTCGCCCGGAAGGCATGGAAGCCGCGCCGGTTCACTCTCCGGAGCCCTTGGCGCTGAGCGAGCATCGGTGCACGCTTCTTTACACAAGGCTTAGGTCTACGACTCCGAATGACAGGGAATCCTACCGCGGCTTCAATGCGCTTAAAATATTCCGATATCCCGCCTTTACTCATTTCAAGCTCTTCACGAATACTGTTGATTGTACCGCCTGCCATGTACAACTCAAAAACTTCCAGCATGCGATCACGAACCGCATCGGAGTGGGATGTACAGGTTTGAATACGATCCCGACCACGCCGAAGCATCTCGTCTTCCGAAAGCACCTCGCCTTTAGCTGCCTTGGCTTTTTTCGGCTTTCCCCCTCCAGTCCCCTTCGTTTCGTCCCCGTCAGAAAATCCAGCTGCGGTAAAGACGCGCCTCAGACGGGTGTTAATAGTGTCAGGGCGGGTTTGATAGATTTCCGCTTGCTCAGGGAAGCAGTATTCGCTCGTGCGCGATAGCTTCGCAAGCTCTTCATGCAGCATCGGAAAAAGCGGGATCGAAACGCGGGCTCCAGTTTTGGAAGTATCAACAGTGATGAACCCGTTATCCATCTCAACATCGCACCAGCGTAATTGACAGACATCACCGAGCCGCATCGCCGTGCAGATACCTGTAACGATTAGCGGGCGACAAAAGTCATCATCATGAGCGACCTCGAGGATGGCTTGCAACTCCTCCGGGGTGTAAGGAATTCGATGAACGGTGTTTTCATCTTGGCCGATGATACCATCGAAAGGGTTATCCACAATTCCGGCCTGACGACGCAGGTTTCGGAAGGCCCCTTTGAGTCGTGACAACGTGATGTTAAACGTCCTGCCCGAAACACCCCGATTACGCTCATACGCGAGAAAAGCCTGCGCCATATTTTCTGTCACCTCAGCCATCTCATTAACATCCGGGAAGCGATCCGAGACAAAGCTATCAAATCGCTGAAACGTTCCTTTTACATCAGCGACATATGTGGTACTCAAGGTCTGTTGGCGGCGTGGGATAGTGAGCCAGGCATCCTTCATGTCACCGATTTTTACGGAGCCGACGCGACGACCAGTACGTGCTCTGTGAATCGTTTGGGCCAGCCCTTCCACGTGCTTACGCGCTTCTGATTCCCGAATAAGTTGATCAAGCTTCGCCTGAGCTATCTCACGGGACGTACGGAATCGACGATCGCCGGGATCATTCTTATCTTCAGGTCGACGGCCTTCAACCCGAACGTTAAGGTTATTAACAACGTTCGTCCCTTTTTCACTCCACCTGCCATACCACCAGTTCGATGTCTTTCTCAGTTCCAGTGTTGCCATTTGAAACCTCCTGAACACACGTTAAAGTCAATGCACTTAGCTGAGAGAAGAGTAGCAAACTTCCAAACAAATGGCAAACATTCGAACTTTTGGATCAAAAAAAAGACCCTTGACTGGGCCTGGAAAAGAACTATAACTTACTGTTTATCAGTGTTTTAAAAATGGCGCGCCTGGCGGGGATCGAACCCACAACCTTCAGCTTCGGAGGCGGATGCTCTATCCAATTGAGCTACAGGCGCAAAACAAATGCAAATGTATCGTATATCCCATTGAAAGATCAAGGAAAAACCATTTAACCTTTGTAATCGGTTAGGCACCGGGGCTGTGCCTAACCAATTACAGTTGCGAGTTGCGAGTTGCTAGTCGCTAGACCGCTAGTATTACGAAAGAGCCAGTAGGGTTTTATCCAGAGGAGAACGGAGTAGGGTCTAGAAGCTGATTTCCCCAAAGATAGCCCGGTCGTCGAATTCGCGCGTCTGCGCATTCGACGACCAGAGCGCACGCTCAATATCACGAGACTCCGGCGCGTGAATACGAGCGATATTCATTCGCCATCGGGTCTCTGGGGTCGGCGCTTCAACACCCAATGTCGAGATCGGAATGTGGAACAGAGCGATCCAACCTTGGGCATCGCGCCTTGTTTCCACGGTCCAGTCACCCTTCCAGTCGGTATCATATTGTCCGTAGCGCGGATCCATCACGTCAGTAATGAAACCACTGGCCGCATCCGTGCGCGTGCTAGAATTCGGACCTGTTGCAAAGCCATACGAGATTTCTTTGCTCGATTCGGGGGTTAGAAACAGGAGCACAGACTCCTTTGATCCAGCTTGTGCACCGCGCAGGCCGCATGCAATCCAGACATGCAAGGTGTCCTTATCGTAGAGCATACGGAAGGTCGTTTTCTGCGACAGCGTGGCGCTGAGCGGCAACGGCGAGAGTTCACCGCCAGCGGCCTTTTCCCAAACTGGGGAATCGAGCGTCACGGGTGCCGTCGTAGACGAAATTGCAAGCTTTTTGGCGTCCGGCGGTGAGGCGGCGCGCATCGCCGCCGTATCCCAATTAAAGCAGGTATTTTTCATCGGTTCCTGATAGCCGTCGTACGCCAGACGGAGATGATTAGCATTATGTCCTCCGAACGGAAAGAGAATCGAATTCCAGCCTGCATCCGTCAGAGCGCGGTTGTTTTCTTTATTATACAGCGTTTCGATAAAGGCATTGCGCTGATCAATGGCGTCTAATAAGCTATCACGAATGGCACTTACCTTTGGTGCAATTTGAAATGCACGGTACAGATGCACCACATTGGCCAGATGAACCAAATAATCGAACTCACGACGCACCAGGAGCAGGCGGGCTTTTACACGCGGTGCATCGGCCGCTTTCTCGGCGGCGGCGAGATCTTTCTCCATGTTTTCGAGGAGTTCGGGCGTATATAAAAAGCCCAAGAGTTGAAACGGATCCGAGAGGTGTTTGTGGCGCCGCCCATAGATATCGGTATAACCCCAGGCTGGACAACGGGTGCCTAAGTATTCTGCGTAGAGTTCCACGTTGTGGTAGAGGCGGTCGTAGAAGCGCAGCATCGCAGCTGCGGACTTGCCGAACGCAGCACCGCAGAACTCGTGAACAAGATCTTTTGCTTGCAGGTTCTCAGGATCGTCAAACATACGACCCATGGTGTAATAGACTGGGCCCTCGAGTCCATAGAGTTGTCCAGGTCCATCGCGGTTGATGGCGTCGATGTTCTGTTTGGCGAGTCTTCGAACCTGTGTTTCGATGTAGCGTGGCGTACGCATGGGCGTATAACGGGAGCTGAGGTTCGAACACCAATTGTAGATATAACTCGTGTACCCGGCGGGAACCTTGTAATCGAGCCAGGGCTCGATATCCTTCTCGTTCGTGCCACAGAGCATAATCTTGACGTTTTTTGGAAAGGTCTTGAAGCTCTTGGGAGGCTTCTCGGTCAGAATGTAGGCCATCAAAGCCACGAAACGATCCGGATATTTTTCTAGAATGCGTTCAGAGAGGTTGCGGTGGAGTATCCAGAGCTTCTCACTCCAATCGTCGCCGGTATCAAACAGCGTCTTGCAGGCTTCGCACTGGCAGGCGCGGAAGCCATCCGGCTGGCCAAGGTCTACTGTTTTGAAGCCCAAGTCGAGCCAATGACACATATCTTGAAACAACAGTTCCTGAAATTTGGGATTCGATACGCAGTACTGGCCCGCTTGGATGCGTTTTCCACCCACGAGAGCGAAAAATTCTGGATTGGTTTCGTAATACGTTTCGACAGGAGCGGCGCGCGCATAGGTGTGGCACCCGAAGATCGTGTCGACGCGCGGAAATCGGTTGTTCGCGATGTCGTAGAAAGCACCTCCCGACGGATACCCCGTATTCCAGTCGATGCGAGGGGTGAATACGATCTTGAGATCGGCAGGTACGGCGATCACAGGCGTTGGCAGAAACTCGACGGCAGGCGATTTTTCCCAGTCTGCAATACTTTTAGCACTCGCGATGGGTGTAAATGAAGGTAGATCAGGGTACAAGAAGCGCACCCCCACGTATTGGCGCAAGAAATCGGTCGCTGCTCGAGCGGTTCCTACTCGATCCCAGTTTTGTCTGCGTTTCTCAGTACCATTTTCCGGCGCTTGATGGTCGCGTCCGGCGAGAATGAGATCGCGTCCGACGACTTGGTGCACATACCCCCAGCCCTGCAGCTTTTCAACATCGATGCCAGCATTGCGTGCGAAACGCGTATTGCCAAGGAAGATTGCCGGCTTTTTCAGATCACGTTCCGTTTCAGAAACAATGAGCAAATCGGCTCCATTAGCATGAAACGCAGTCTGGATGAGGCGGGCGGTTTCCTTGAGTGCGCTGTCAATCGCTGGGGTCTGCGAATCCGTTGGAACAACCAGTTGATAAGCGGAAACACCCTGATCCGCGAGCACCAGCGTTTCGGCGTGCAAGCCTCCTGTCACGAGGCCTAACAATAGTCCAACAAGTCGTATTTTTTTCGATAGTAGCGTATTCATAATTTTTACTTTTTGTGAGTGGCTCCTGTTCCAGTTAGTTGAAATTCTGAGTGTCACTAATCAACACTCCATAATCCTCAAGCCCAGATAATTCATATTCAATATACCCTGCAGTGGATGTGACCGATTCAAGGGTTTCCATGCCTCCTTCAGGTGTATGCCACGTCACTTTTTTTGATGGCAGCAACGCAACATTGATTTGAATCTTAATGGGCGTTTTGATAGAGCCAGGCCTGTAGGACAATAAATGCGCTGCAACAGCACCCGATTCCGTTCGTCGAAGCGTCGCACAAACCTCTTGTGGTGCCACGATCCGAATTTGTCGATCGGAACCCAGTAGTTCATCCAGCACCTTAATGATCTCAGTGCGATGTTCGTACCAAGCAGGAAAAAACATATCAGCCCCTGCTTGCATGGTGTTGTTGATGGTTTTATCCAATTTCCCAGCCAAGGGGAGCGAGGCGCAACGACCTGCGCCATGTTGTGAAAAAACAACCTTATTTTCGCGTTTGAATCGGCTGATATCAAGAATATCGTGCAAGGCGAATTCTGGACGCTCATGCATTCTTTCCGTGTACAAACCGCAATCACCCAGCGTGAGCAGCTTACCTCCGTTTTCAACGTAACGCTTGATGGCGGCGGCATCGCCATCGCTCATCGCGCTGACGTTGGGTAGGACGATTACCTGGTAGTGGTTGGCTTTTCGTTCAAAGTCTTCAGAATATAAAACGTTGTAAGGCAAACCATGGGTATGCAGTAGCTCCTCCATGATGTGCCGTGCTGGCCAAGCCGATTCGGGATCGAGGGCCAGACTCGCGCGATGATGCAACACCGCAAGAGTGGCGATGTTCTGAGAATCACCGAATACCGGCAATGTGCGCACAAAGTCTAAGGCTTTTTTCATGCCCTTGTAAATAGCCGGATGCTCGAAATACAGGCTCAGCAAATCTTCCGGCTTTTCACACATGTGTTCCGGACGCGAGCGGATGGCCCAGAACATGCCGAGCACGCCACCGCAGGCGGCAGCCTCAAAAATCACCTGTCGAATTTCCGATTCTGTTTCCGGCATCCCCGTGATTTGCGTAGCAGCGGTAGCATCGAAATCATGTCGCTTCCAAGCACCGGGAATACCCAGAGTCCCAGCGGCCTCGCAACTAATGAATCCGTGAAAATTTCCGCTGGTCTGCCCCTTGGAGACTCCCGGAAAGAATTTATTTTCCAGATACATCAGATCGTGCATGCCAAGCAAAGGCCGCAAATCCACGCCACGGTTATAATTGCTACTGCCGCGCTCAATCCCAGGGTTTGAACTGAACAAGGCATCCGGCTTCAGTGCGATCAGATGCGACTTGATTTGCTCCAGAACAGTCAAGTTTAGTTGGCAACTGAAATCCAACAACGCCTGGGCTATGGGGTCAATCCCCCCCGCGACCGGCGGCATTTCAATCTGAGAAAAATCTTCAAAGTAGAGTTCATCCAGTAGCTCGCATCGGTTAACGGCCAGCCATTGCTTGAATTTTTCAATGCATAAATCGCAGCGACAGGGCACACAATGGGTATTATCGATCCAGATTCCATCGGCACCACGAGCGACCGCATCAGAGATTAGTCCCTTGAAATAATCGAGGAATTGAGGGGACGCTTGGCAGGGCGTTCGGCGCCAATAGCAGTATTGCTTACGCGTGCCGTCGAGTGCGATTTTCCAAATGGTATTATCGAAGGTAAATGCTTCTTGGAGGATATTTTGATATTGCAGATAAGGCAATGAGACGATTCCGTGCTTGTGGAGAAAGCCGGTCGTGCGCTCGAAATCATCGCGCTCGGTCTTTTCCGCTTGCGCATCGCCGCCGAGGGAAAACGGGAGGATGACCAAGTTAACTCCCAATTCGGCCAGTTTGACGATGGTGTCCTCCGACAGCGCGCGTGCATACCAGTCGTCAAACCAAGTGGCGGCACCGTTAATCACGCCCGCAAACTGGCCGCCACGCTTACGAAGCTTGGATAGACCCCAGGCCGGAACCCAGACGATTGGTTTTGTTCCGAAATGGTGTTGAATATTAGTCATGGTTTCAGCTTTGGAATCGATTACTCTAATTTGATTTATGTAATACAGGTTAGCTTTCCTTCTCAAAAAATGCAAGCTGAATGTAATCGGTCAGTGACGGGGTTGGGCAGATAGAGGAGCACCACCCACTTGACCGATTACAGTAGCGAGTTGCGAGTAGCGAGTTGCGAGTCTCCATCAGCCCCAATTCTGAGGTTGGGGATGTGTATCTGGGCGAAAG
>CAZUAY010000030.1:0-20456 GCA_964618405.1 uncultured Lentisphaerales bacterium | reverse complement strand
GGGGGCTGCTCGGCCGTAGGCGGCGTCGATATACTCCTTCACCAAGGCTTGGGCGGTGTTCGACTCAGGATCATCAAGCATGCGACTGAAGACGTAGACCGTCGGGCCTTCGAGAGCCCATAGGTTGGCGGGCGGTGAGTCGAGCCCGGCACCGTTGACATGGTTTTCTTTGAATAGTTTGGCCGTTTTTTCACTGTAGAGTGGCGTCCGGACCGGAAGGTAGCCGCAGAGGTGGTAGCCACCCCAAGCGTGCAGGTAGCTCATAAATCCGGCAGGAATGGTGCACTTGCTCCAGGTTTCGAACGCCTGTGGGTAGCCGCCGACGGAGACACGCAGGTTGGGAGGGAATTCGGTGAAGGAGGTTGGCGGCTTTCCGGTGACGGTGTAGGCGGTGACCACCAGAAACTTACCTGGACGGTCTTTTAGCAGCCGTTCAGCCCAGAGGCGGTTCAATTGCCAGAGCTTTTCACCCCAGTCGGAGGTGTTGAACATCGCCTTGCAGTCGTCGCACTCGCAGGGTGTAAACCCATCGGCCTGCAAGGAGAGATATTCCGGGTAACCCGCATCGAAGGAGCGTAACATGTCCTGATAGATCAGCTCCTGTACGTCGGGGTTAGAATAGCAAAGATGCGGTTCCTTGACCATTCCCATCCAGCCGTGCTTGTACTCGCGGATGCGCTTGCCGCCTACCAAAGCGAAGTATTCTGGGTGCGTCTCGGCATAAGTCTCAGCGGGGATGGCAATTTCGTGGGTATGGGCAAAGAACTCGGTGGTAACGTTATCGAAGAAATTCAGGGCGATTCGGGTGAGGTCTGTCGTCGGACGTCCACCGGAACTGTATTTGAGCATCGGCTCTTTGCGCAGGTCGAGGTCGTCGGGCACGGTGATGCGCTTAGTGGCGAGGTGCTCAATTCCGGTACGCCCGTTGGGCAGAAGAAAACGCGTACCACAGTACTGGCGCATGAAATCCAGCACTCCCTTGACGGTGCCATGCGAGCATGGGGTGTCATTGCTCCCTTTGATGGGGGCGGCAGCCCAGTCCCGGCCAGCAATGATCAGGTTGCGTCCAGAAAGCTTCCAAGCATAAGTCCAGACCGGCAGCGTGTCAGGATCGAGACCTGCGCTTCGCGCGGCAGCCGTTGCGCCGAGGTAAATACCGGGTTGGTTGGGCTTGGCCTGCGCCTCTGGGACGACTGCAACGATCCAGCCGTTGGTGGCAAACATCTCCTGCAGCAATTTGGCACTGTCCTCCAATGTTTTTTTTAGACTAGGATGTGTTGCCTTGTCCGGAAGAACAATCTGATACGGGCAACCTTTCTCATCGGCGATGACCGTTTCCGCGGAAACGGCTTGAGCAGTGAGCAGCAGGGCAGCGGCTAAGGCTGATGCACAAAACGATGTAAGCATGGCAAAACATCCTCATTTAGTAATCGTTCACGGCTTTTTAAGTAGCTCAGGAATTCACTCACCGTATGCGAATAACTGATTGAGTTACTGGAACCCAATCCAACTACACGCATAATTTATCCCCTTCTATTGAAAATAGCAAGGATAAAAAAAGCGAGCGCCGTAATCGGTCAGGCACAGGGGGCTGTGCCTGACCGATTACAGTCGCTAGTCGCTAGTGGCTTGTCGCTAATGGGAGACTTTGTGAGCTATTATTCTGCGATTCGGACGCGATCACGCATTTGGGCATTGGATATTCCTTGTTGGCTATTGGACATTCCACCGATTAGATCGATCGAATTCTTTTCGGTCAGGGCGTGCTAGTGGCCGTGTCAACGCAGTCACGCTGCCACTGGGAGAACGGGCATCTTGCCTGTTTGGCGTAGCAAGAGCATCTGCACAGGCAAGATGCATCTGCTCCCAGTGCACGACAGGCTTCTGAACCTGTGTCAAAGTCTCAAATCGTCAAAACCGCATGAAAAGCTTCGCGCCTTCACGTGAGAATTTCTTAACCATGAAACACAAACTCACGGGCCCTTACGCAAGTCGGCAATCCGTTCTCGTATGCATGCCTCTTCCCGTGGATCGATTCCGAGTGCTTTCCGGTACAACGTTTCGGCCTTCTCGGGGTTACTGGGTTGTCCATTCATGCCTGCATACATGTCGCCCCAAATAATATAGCTCCAAGGATCGTCGGGATAGGATTCTACACACGCCTGAAATTCCTGATCGGCTTCTTCCGTTTTTCCGGATAAATAGAGCGATTCGGCAACCGCTCGTTTCATTTGACCCGCGAGCTTCTGATCTTCTGGGAAAAACTCACAAAACTCACGACAATAGCGGATGCGATGATCATGGAATGTTTCGTCATCGATGGCAGCGTTATGCAGCCCCATTTCTAGATTTTGGCACCAATAAAACAGGCACGACGTCCCTCCGAAAGCAGAATCTGCATCTTCAACTTTCCGCATTTCAGGAGTGAATGTAGGCTTCAGTTTCTCCCAAGCGTCCAGCCATAAAAGACAGCTTTCCGGGTCGCCTGCTTCAACCAACTCCTCCTCCTCCTGCATCATCTCGTCCAGCATCTCCAGGCTAACTTTGTTTGGCGCAAGCCGCCGCCACAAGATGTCAGCCGACATCCAAGGGAAGTCCCTGTCGCGTCCTTCTGCCGTGATGAAATACTGGGACTCCCATCTTTTAGAAATCTCCGAAGAACTACGACATGTTGCCACATCCTCCAGAAAATTTTCCTTCGTAACAGGAATGCCGAAATCCGCGAGCATCCGAAAAATCTCTTTCGTAGACATCAGCGTGATCTCGTCCGGCGACCAAAAGTTTTTAAATTTCTTCATGCCAGTAGTATGACAGACGGAAACGGAGCGAGCAAGCTTGATGTGGGGTGGGGTCTTCGTTGTGTTGATCCGTGCGCCGAGTTTGAGAAGATTCGTGGCCGCTGCATCAGATGCTCAGGGGGATAAAAAGGAGATTCGCAGAGGGATAAAAGACAAGTTAAGTGGAATAGCGCTCTCTTAATAATTTAACAATTAGCCTTGCTCCTCTTTGTTTTTCGTGGTCAACCTTCGCTGAGGCTGAAATTGTCCGCGAATACCGATCTCGGCAATAAGGCTTGCCATCTCAACAACTTAATATAAGCGAATCGCGTCACGTTCCGCCGCATACGTGGAAGATGGCGTGACAAAGGGTTCTCCGGCAAGTAATGTTTCGCGCAAGGCGGGTACGCCAAAGAGACTGTCGAACCATTGCGGTCGCGTGCTCGGCTGTCCCCATGATCGCTCGAGACCGTAGATGCGGAAGAGCTCCGCGAGGAGACGCATGCCGGTGGTAAAGGGACGGAAAGCGTTACGATTATCAACAACAATTCGAACGCCTTGCAAGGTCTGTCCTGCGTATTCTTTTGCCGAGACGAAAGTTTGAGGTTCGAAATGAATGCCGGGGAAGGCATCAAGGTCGAGGCTATCGCAGAACGCTTCGCCATTAATCCATGGTGAGCCGAAGGCGGTGAAGGCATGCTGGGTGCCAAGCCCGCAGTCAATCGAAGGGATGGCTTCTGTGAAGACGGTCGCCGGATAAATCATCGCCGCTTCTGGAGATCGGATTCCTGGCGACGGCGGCACGAAATGAGGAAGCGCATCAAAGCGAATGTCGTCGCGCGAAGCAACCTCCATAGGAACCGTATCGAGCATGCAGTTCGGAATCAAATAGCGCTGCATCCAGAGCGCCGATTCTGCTGGGGTTAAGCCAGTGACGAAGGGCAATGCGGCCGGTGCTACAAATGAGTCGAGTTGGGCTTCACGAATGGGGCCATCGACGGTGTTCGGTAGCGGTACCGGACGATCGAGCACGAGTACACGAATACCAGCTTCTGCGCAAGCCTGCATCATGTTTCTGAGGGTGGCCAGATACGTATAGCAGCGTACGCCAAGATCTTGAAGGTCGCAGACAACACAATCGATGCCTTTGAGCATTTCTGGCGTTGGATGGCGCGTCGCACCATAAAGCGAATGTACAGGGATGTGCCAGTCCGGATGCTCGAAGGAGGTGGTTAATTCACCCGCAAGAGCGCCTCCTAAGTAGCCGTGCTCGGGTCCGAACAGCGCCACGAGATTGACGGATTCGTGCAAAAGCTCCGCCGTCGGGGATCCGCACATCGAAACGGCCGCACGGTGGCTGAGCAGGCCTATGCGTTGACCTTGTAGAGAGGCAAAGTTTTCGTCGTAAAGTTTGTCGATTCCAAGTTTCATAATCGGGTCGTATGAGCGTATTCTACCTCGTTTTCCGCATGACACGCCATCATGCTCAAAACTGCTATGAGTGTAGCATGAAGGATCACCAGCGTCAAAGTCTCAACGAGTCAAAACGTCACATGGGGCGCATTCACGGTGTCACTCGCAATTCACAACTCGCAACTCGCTACTCCTCCCCTGTGGCTGGCCTCGATGAGGCCGGAATCGTCCGCGATCACCGATCGCCCACTCGCAACTCACTACTCACTACTCGCAACTTCTCCGCGATCACCGATCGCGGCTACAGGGGTATTCGACAACGTTTGCGACTTATGTTGCGAGCGACGTTATGTTGCGCGGACTCCATTTCTCTTCGTTTCAGGGAGGATTGGCTTTAAGTACGCAACATAACGCGGTTTGAGAGAGATGCCATCTACACTGGAAGCATCCTGCATCTTACCTGTGCACATGCACCTTTGCTTGATTCCATCAGAAAAGCGCTCGGGTCGCGGAAGGGATGCTAATGTCCAGAGCGTTCGGTATACCTTTTCGGATAGGCTCTTGCAGGTCAAACAGGCAAGCCCGCCTGCTCTCATACAATGTGTTCTCATACAACGACGTCAATGTAATCTCGAACGTCACCATAATCTCGCGCAAAAGTTCAAGATTACAATACTGACAGAATGAGGGTTGAGGTGTAGGCTGTTGAGAGGTTTTGAGAACACGTGAAGTTTTTACGATTAGTGACCTATTGAAGGTTCGTAGAACAGAAGCCAGAAGCCGTCCTGATTGTAATCTTGAAGAAACCTTCAAAATTACAGTGAAGGGCGATAGATGCTGGCTCCTACCCGCATCTATATGCAAGGATAATTATTGTAATCTTGAACGGTATTGTTCAAGATTACAGTGGATTGTCCCGTGCAGTTGTGGACTGAAAAGCCGAAAAGACCCATACGGCAACCAACAGATGAATCCTAGTGCCATAATCTGACGGACTTGTTCAAGATTAAGGTCGATTCTGCCAAACCAATTTTGGGCGATTTTATGTAATCTTGAAGTTTTATTCAAGATTACATAATCAGAGGGGCGGTACTTCATGCCTCACGTTATGTTGCGTAATCCGGATGGCCTGATGTAAAATTAAAAGAAGATGGCACTAAAACAGGAGAAAATGGCATTAAAACAAGAGGATGCAACATAACGCCGCTCGCGACATAACGCGACAAAGTTCGGGGGGGCATCCGCGATCACCGATCAGGCTCGCCCACTCGCAACTCACAACTTCTCCCCTGTGGCTGCCTTTGACAACTTGACACTTTGATGCTTTGACGCGGGTTAAGACGCCACAATTCGTAATTCGTAATTTTTAATTCGTAATTCTTCCTCCCCCACTGTATCTGGTTAATCTTGCGTTAATCTTGCGAACCTGTCAAAATTAAAACGTTTTGCTTACCATACTAAGAGTATTGTGTTAAAATGTCGCTCTAACGAAGTTGAACTAGCCCCTCCAATCTCAACAATTGGTTAAACCCCAATAAGGATCAAGACAATGGAAAAACATCTCACGCTCATCATCGTACTGGCCGTAGTGGCCGTCATCATCATCGCCGCAGTTGGCATTTACAATTCACTTGTCGTCTTGCGTAATCGCTTCAAAAACGCTTTCGCACAGATTGATGTGCAGCTCAAGCGCCGTTACGACCTGATTCCCAATCTCGTTGAAGCGGTCAAGGGTTACATGGCTCACGAGCGCGACACGCTTGAAGCGGTTGTCAAAGCTCGTAACATCGCCGTCACCGCCGCCAACAATGCCAGCGGAAAGCCTGGCGACCCAGACTCCATGACTGCGCTTTCCAACGCTGAAGGTGCATTGAAGGGTGCCATGTCAAGGCTGATGGTTGTCGTCGAGCGCTACCCAGACCTCAAGGCAAACCAGAATATGCTCAATCTCCAAGAGGAAATCACCTCCACGGAGAATAAGGTCGGTTTCGCCCGTCAGTCCTACAATGACGCTGTGATGGCCTACAATACGAAGCGCGAGGTGTTCCCCTCCAACCTCTTCGCGGGTGTTTTCGGCTTCACAGAAGCAAAACTCTTCGAAATCATGGACGCTACCGAGCGGGATGCGCCCAAAGTTAAATTCTAAACGCCATGGACTTCTTCGAAAGACAAGATAAGGCTAAGAAGACAACGGCTTGGCTTCTCATGGTTTATTCTTTCTTTGTCGTCGCCATCATCGTTGCGATTCATGCCATTGTAGCCATTGCCGCTTTCGTCATCAAGAACGGACAGCGTGACCCCGATTCTAGAAGAGTCGCCCTTGAATTCTGGGACGTCGCATTGGACCCAACCCTCCTCCTCGCGTCGCTGGGAATCGTGTCGGGCATCATCCTTGTCGGTTCGCTCATTAAAATCGCTGCGCTCAGCCAAGGAGGCTCGGCCGTGGCAGAGTCTATGGGTGGTCGGCAGATCCAACCCGCCACGCGCGATCCGAAAGAAAGAAGGCTTCTCAATATTATCGAAGAGATGTCCCTAGCATCAGGCGTTCAAATGCCCCGAGTTTATGTCATGGACAATGAACTCGGCATCAACGCCTTTGCCGCAGGGTTTTCCACTCAAGATTCCGCCGTAGCCGTAACGAGAGGCGCACTAGACCTCTTCAATCGCGACGAGTTACAAGCCGTTATCGGGCATGAGTTTAGCCACATTCTTAATGGCGATATGCGACTCAACATTCGCATGATTTCCGTTCTCTCGGGGATCCTCTTTATTGCGTTGATGGGCAGCATCATCATTCGCATTGGCAGCTCGGTTACCCGATCCCAAGGCCGCTCGAGTAAAAAAGACAATAGCGCTGCGGCCGGCTTGGGCCTCATGGCCTTCGGTGCAGCGGTCTGGGCCATTGGATCGGTTGGTGTGCTCTGCGCGCGTATCATGCAGGCCATCATCTCGCGTCAGAGAGAGCATCTGGCCGACGCCTCGTCGGTGCAATTCACCCGAAACCCGTCCGGTATGGCCGATGCGCTCAAAATTATCGGCGCATCAACCAATGGCGGCGTTTTAACCAACCTGCATGCCTCGGAAGTGTCCCACATGCTCTTTGCCAATGGCCTCAAAATGAATCTCTTTGCGACACATCCGCGCCTTGAGGATCGTATCCGCGCCATTGAACCCACCTTCGATGGACGCTTCGACGATGCCGTTAAAACCATTCAAAGGCGCCAGGCAATGCACGCGACTGCGGAAGAAATTACCGAGGAAGACGATCTTCACGAATCTATCCTTGCTGGGGCGTCTATCCTTCGCGCTGGGGCCCGCGAGGCGTGGCAGGGTGATGACTCTGCCACCACTTCTACCGATTCGACCTATGAGCCTGGGGCGGCCCGTGGCAGAGTCCCGACCCCGCCCCCGCTCCCCGTGGCAGGGGCTGGTTGGATGTCGGAAGCTCAACGCGAAGGGTTAAGGACCACCCTCGGCGCTCAGGCCTGTCTTTGTGCCGCTGTTTTTTCCGACGATCCAGCAATCCGCATGAAACAGGTTAAGATGATCACGGAAAGCGCTGGGACTCCATTTGCCGACCGCGTTACGACGTGGTCTGAAGCACTTTCCAAACTTCCCATGAACACAAGACGAATCACCTGCGGGATGGCCATTAACACGCTCAGGATTCTTCCAGAGAACGAATTGCGCAAGACCTTGAAGATTATCGACGATCTCGTTTCTGCGGACGGACAGATTGACGCCTTCGAATTTGCGCTGACACGCATGTTCCGATGCCGATTGCTACCCGACGTCCAGAATTCGCGTCGAAGCACGGTTGCTGCCGAGTCACTTGGGAAACAAGCCGCCTACGCTCTTGGAGTCTTGGCCAACTTCGGTTCGTCTGATCCTGTTAAAGTTGCCGCGGCCTACAATGCGGGTATTGAGAAGCTGACTTCGTTTGGTGACATGACGATCCAGAAAGCTCCAGCCTCAACTGATCTGGAGCGTTTTGATGCTACGCTCGGGACGCTCGTACGTCTCCCACCAGGGGCGAAGCGCGAATTCATGGAAGCCTGCGAAGCGGTTGCTCAGCACGATGGAACCCTGACGGATGTGGAAGACAACTTCCTCTTTGCTATCGCGGACGTTATCGAGGCGACAGGCTGGAATGCGACCGAAGCCACGGCGAGCCTCTAGAGCACTCCCCTACCCTACTGAAGCGATAAGAAGGTGTTAGGTTTTAGGTGTTAGGTGTTAGGCCTTAGCTGTTAGCCAATTCCTTTCGGCTTCCAATGCCAAGGCAGAGAGCTTGAAACCATCTTTGTATCGTTATTTGGACAATTTTAATTAAACGTTTAATAAACGATGGCGTTTTATTAGCCAAGAGAGAGTGGGCACTGTGTCTATAACTTCGAGTCCCGGCCTAGCTTTTTTCCACCACGAAGAAAAGAAGAACACGAAGCCATTGGACTCATTTTCTCAACTTTAAAAACTAAAAATCTTATTTCCTTGTGTACGCTCCCTACGAGCGCCCCCTCTCCATAACTTCGTGCTCTTCGTGCCCTTCGTGGTAGAGTCCCACTCTCGCTATTCACTTCCAGCAAATCCTCAGCCTCTCTATTATTTCTTCGCGCTTTCGCCTGTCTGCCAGTCCTGCACAGGCAGGCGAAAGCGTGAGACTTCTCTTGTCTTCGACGAAGTTTGCGACAAAGTTTGCGACAAGTTTTTGGGAGGCCAAAGTTTTTGGGAGGCCAAAGTTACCCCATTATTTTTTCGCGGCGCTGACGCGCGGAGGGCTTGTCTAGAGCTTCGGGATCATTGAAAAGACTGGTTTTTGTTCTAACTGTTATCGTGTCTTATGAAGAGATCTTCTTGATTAGGGTTTAACGCAAAGGGCGCGAAGAGACCGCAAAGAGTGCAGAAGGTAGATTTAGTGGCTAAGGGAAATGGGCAAGGGGTAAGAAAAGAGTGTCAACGAGGTCAATGAGGTCACTCAGGTAAAAAAACGGCAATGCATCTCAACGTGGATTTCAAACCCAGAAACACAGAATTCAGCGACTGGACTCTTCACAAGGCTCACGAATCGCTGCTCAATCTGCTCGCAAAGCTCAAGGTGGGGCGCCGTCGTCTCGACAAGCCGTCATGACAAAGGCGTCGATAAAGTGTGGAAAAGGGTTCTTTATACTTCATTCCTTGGAAATACTCATGTCTGCTTCAAGCAACTTGAAATAAAAGGCCCGCAGGGATGCGTTCATTACTAGAACGAGAGACCGTTTTGACGCTGTTTTCTTTGTTTGCTCAACACGTCAATCTATTATACAATTTAACTGAAATGAGAGGCTAATGCGGAGAATGAATTGACCCAAACAGAACCCCTGGACTCCAGCTTCTCAAAACCTTGGATTTTATCTCATGTATTCAGACAAAGAATTTGATGTGATTGTCGTTGGCGGCGGTCATGCAGGAAGCGAGGCCGCTTTGGCAGCGGCTCGATCTGGTGCCCAGACCCTTCTCATCAGCCTTAACAGCAGAAGGCTCTCCTCGATGCCGTGCAACCCTTCGATTGGTGGCATTGCGAAATCGCATCTTGTGTTTGAGATGGACGCACTTGGCGGGTCTATGGCCATCAATACCGACGCCTCTGGACTTCAATTTCGAGTTCTGAATACAAGACGCGGAGCCGCCGTTCGTGCAAATCGGGCACAATGTGACAAATACGTCTATTCTAAGGCCATGTCGACGATCTTGTATTTAAACCCAAACCTAAGCATCCTTGAGGACGAGGTCATTGCAGTCTTGGTTGCAGGCGACATCATCAAAGGGGTTGGGACGGCTAGATCTGGAGAGATCCGTTCGAAAACCGTAATCATCACCGCAGGAACATTTTTAAGAGGCACGATACATGTGGGACACCAAGTCACGCCAGGAGGTGGCGACGGAGAACCACCAGCAAACTATCTGGCGGATCAGTTTCGGCGCATGGGCTTTCGGTGTGATCGACTTAAAACAGGGACTCCACCACGTTTAAGGCCAGAAAGCCTCGATTACTCGGGAATGAGCCTACAAAACGGCGACATTCCGCCTCCGTTTTTCTCGTGGGAAGGCCGGCGACGACTACGCAGCAATGAAATGTTCCACGTGGAACAAATAAACAATACTCCTCTCGATTCCCGCTGTGTAGACACTTGGAGACTTAAGCACCATCAGACTCAAGCCGAAAAAATGTTCCACGTGGAACATTTCAAGCCTGCGTGGCATTCTAATGTTGCGCAGACCCCTTGCTATTTAACGCACACAACAGCAGAAACCCATGCAATTGTTCGAGAAAATCTGAGAGAATCCTCCTTATACGGCGGAGATATTGTTGGCACCGGCGCAAGATATTGTCCTTCGCTAGAAGACAAAGTCGTTAAGTTTCCGGATAAAGATGGACACCATGTTTTTATTGAACCTGAGTCCGCTACGCCATTACTCGACCTTGCCTATCCTAATGGGCTATCGTGCAGCCTTCCGGAGACCGTTCAGGTAGCAATGGTGCGTTCGGTTCCAGGTCTCGAGAAAGCCGAATTTGCTTCTTATGCCTACGCGATCGAGTATGACTTCTATGATCCGAGGGACTTAAAGGTATCTTTGGAAACGAAGTTAATCCATGGGTTGTTCTTTGCGGGTCAAATCAATGGTACAACAGGCTATGAAGAGGCGGCGGCACTCGGCTTCATGGCGGGTATCAATGCTGTGCGTTTGATTCGAGACGAGGAACCCTTTGTCCTGTCGAGAAACGAAGCCTATATTGGCGTCATGATTGATGACCTCATTACGAAGGGAACGAACGAACCTTACCGCATGTTTACATCGCGAGCGGAACGCCGTCTCTTGCTTCGTCAGGATAATGCGCGCTTCCGTCTCCTTGAGCACGCTAAGGCACTCGGAATCATTCATCCAGAGTATCGGCAGGAGACGGAGGATTATCTTTCGATCATGACAGAAGAGATTGCACGCTTGGACAAAGAGAAGATCGCTGGAGCAACGCTTGCGACACGTCTTTGTAGTCAGGACGTCACGTACGCGATGCTACCCGGAGCGAAAGACCTTCCTGCTGAGGTGGTCAACGAAATCGAGCTTTCGATCAAATACCGAGGCTATATAGACCACGAGAATAAACTCGCGCTCGAAACGACTCGGCAGGAACAGATGAAAATTCCTGCTTGGATTGATTATCTTTCCATCTCAACGATACGCTATGAAGCACGCGAAAAGCTCGCTGCTGTCAGGCCTGAGAATCTTGGAATGGCTTCGCGAATACCTGGGGTTAACCCAGCCGATATTGCCATGCTTGCCGTTGCTGTTAAACGAGGACCACGTGAGCTGAAAAGCTAACATAAGAGATGAGCAGAGCTTAACGTGCACAGGCAAAATGCCTATGCCCCCAGTGTGTGACAACTCGGGATGAGCAGAGCATAACGTGCACAGGCAAGTTGCCTATGCCCCCATGCGCGACAACTAAGGATGAGGACGGCGGGTAAGTTGGATAAATTAAAAGTTATGCACAACTTATCAACAGAAGTGTTTTCGCTTTGAATTAAGCTACGATGCCGTTTTCTGGCCTTTTCAGCGTATTTTGACTCGTTTTCGGCATAAAACCCTCTTTAATTGAATGTTATACTACTCTAAGATATTCTGATCTTAACTTATAAACATTTTATTAACATATCACTATCACAGTCGAAGCGAGGGCCGGAACAAGGCTTTTCTCTCGCAACTCACGATTCGCTCCTCGCTACTTCTCCCCTGTGGTTGGCCTCGGTGAGGCCGCAAGGGTCCGCGATCACCGATCGCGGCTACAGGCTCGCCCACTCGCAACTTCTCTCCTGTGGCTGGCCTCGGTGAGGCCGGAAGGGTCCGCGATCACCGATCGCGGCTACAGGCTCGCCCACTCGCTACTTCTCCCCTATAGCTGACCTCGGTGAAGCCGGAAGAGTCCGCGATCACCGATCGCCCACTCGCAACTCGCAACTTCTCCCCCCCTGTAACTCAAGCGTGATTTCGACGTTTATGCTTTTCGCTCGTCTAGCACATCGCGAAGCTTGCGTGCTATTTCTTGAGTTGAGAAGGGTTTTTGGATAAACTGCACGCCCTCAGCGAGCACATGATTGCGGGCGATCACATCGGCGGTGTAACCTGACATTGAAAGGCGGGCGAGTCGGACATATTCTTCCGCATTATCGCCCTTCATGACGGCGATACGCTGACCCGCCAGATCGCTTAGTCCTTGAATGTTCGTATTATCGTTCCGAATAAAGAGGGTACCATGCAGAGTCAGATAAGGAATCGTGAAGTCATAAATTGCTTCCCGTTCCGGGGTGCGGCCGACCAGCGGTGACAACCTGATTGTAATTAATTTTCATGCGGCGAGTTCCGTCGGTAGGCAATGTTTCGGGCAGGTATCAGTACAGAACGTTCAGAGTGAATCGAGAATTAAGGTTTTTAGGGGTTTTAGTGCATCCCATTAACCCTTCCTACTACGAGTACAAAGTATACCCTTTGTTATTTGATTTGACAATATAATTCAAATAGATCGGCATAATCGGTCAGGCATAGGGGGAGGGGTGAAAGTATTTTTCGGGGGTGACGCCTGAAGTCTGCTCTGCTCCGCTATCAACCCAGTTGTCGTAATAAGCGCAGTGAGGTTTTAAACCCAAACCCCATGACCCACATACTTGCCCCCCGTGCACTACATCTTACAATTCGGCCCAATCTCAAACGTCAAAGACCTGCTTGACAAAACCGTCCAAAAAGAGCATTATATCGGGACAAGAAAGCAGTTTTTCCTTGTCATGTGTGGATTGTCCGCCACCCTTGTTCACTGAGTGTTCATAAGATGATTCCAACCTTTCAGCATCCTTTTAGTAATTTTTATCTTGTTGATAAGTAGACTGATATCGACATTCTACCGCAAACTTATCATCAGGTTGTTTTTCAAGTTAAACCACTCACAATAAACCGTTTATGAGAAATATTCAACTTTATTCAGCTCGCTATTACTGATAACTAATAATAAGTTTCTATTGAATATAGATAGATAGGGTGTTCATAACTCTAGGCTCGGTTCGTTAGAAACGATGGAAATGGAACGGTCATGAAATTTAAGGTGCCAAAGTCAAAGTTGTTCGAAGCCCTATCCGCTGTGCAAAACGTTGTAGGGACAAGGGCTGCGCTTCCTGTACTCTCGAATGTTTTGATCTCGGCTGAAGAGGGAAGGCTTGTCTTTACGACAACAGACCTCGATATAACCATTCGCTGTAGTTGTGAAGCGGAGGTTCAGGTTGAAGGTAAGGTGACGCTCCCAGTTAAGAAGCTGGCTGGAATTGTCAAGGAACTTGACGACGGAATCGTCAAGGTAGAAGTTGACGAGAATGATTGTGCTCACATGCGCTGCGGTTCTTACAAGTCTAAGATAATCGGATTATCAGCAAGGGAATTTCCACAAGCCCCTACAACTGAGGACAGCCTGTCCTATAAAATTGATCAAGGTCGCTTTCGTGACATGCTCAAGAAGACCTATTATGCAAGCGCCTCCGATGATTCTAGGCCAACACTAACGGGTGTTCTCTTAAGTTTTGCCGATGGAAAGTTGACGTGCGTTGCTACCGATGGCCGCAGGCTTGCGCTCTATGAAAGCGAAGTTGATTTCCCAGTCGAAAATAGTCGAGATCTCGTTTTACCTCCTCGTGCTGTCAACGAATTGATGAGAGCCCTCGGAGACGCAGGCGAACTGAAGATCAGTCTCAAGGACAAGCAGTTGATTTTTGAGTTCAATGATATGTTTTTCAGTTGCAAGCTTTTGAATGGAGTTTATCCGAATTATAAGCAGGTTGTGTTCAAGAACTGCTCTAATGTTATCACGATTAACCGTGAAGAATTGCTCGCGGTTCTTCGTCGAATCAATGCCTCAACAACGAACACGACGAGTGCTATGCGGCTTACGTTCGAAAGCAACATTCTCACGATTACGGTTAGTTCACCGGAAATAGGAGATGCCACGGATACCGTGGCCATTAAGTACGAAGGCGAGTCTATTAGCGTGATCTTCAACCCAGAATTTATGATGGATCCGTTGAAAAACCTCACCAGCGACGAGATTCAGATCGAACTCAACAATTCCTCAAGCCCAGGTCTGATCAAGAGTGACATTCCGTTCCTGTATGTCATTATGCCGCTGAGAGTGTAGGGGACAGCCTGACAAAATTTACATTATTCGAAAAAAACGGTAAAAGAAAAGAAGATGATTTCATCAAAGCGTGTCAAGTCAACCGCGATGGCTGATCTTATGGGCGAAATTGATGTCCAGTTGGACTCACTTCGCAAAGGTTTCGCTCCTGGAGAAAAGGTCAAAGGTGCTGTTTTGTCAGTCGGCCAAGATTATGTGGTTGTCGATCTTAACTCCAAAATACAAGGCGTTATCGAAAGAACGCAGTGGGCGGAAGAAGCCGAAGTTCCAGAGATTGGAGAAGAGATAGAAGCTTATTTTGTCGATGAGAGTGATGGTGCCGCACGCCTTGTTCTCGGTGGGTCGGCCTCCGCCGCCGCCATGAACCAGTCGATCCAGCAGGCCTACCTGACGAAATTGCCCTTAGAAGGGAAGATCGAAAAGGAGATCAATGGTGGCTATGAAGTGACCATTGCTGGGCAGCGTGCTTTTTGCCCTTTTTCTCAAGTTGGTCTTCATCGTCAACAAGAAACGGATGAGAAACCCATTGGGAAGACGCTGCTATTTCTCGTGATGGAGTATGATTCCAGAGAAAACTCTTTTGTTGTAAGTCATCGCGCCCTTCTGGAGAAAGACCGAGCCGAAAAGCGCGAAGGTCTGAAGCTCGAGCTTAAAGAGGGCGATTTACGAGAAGGTATCGTAACGAAGATCATGCCCTTTGGTGTTTTTGTCGATATTGGTGGCATTGAAGGCCTTATTCCGCTGCGTGAGCTTTCTTGGGATCGAACGGTTAAGGCCGAAGAGATTCTGAAGGAAGGGCAGGGGGTTAAGGTGTCCATTCTGACGCTTGACTGGGAGGCGGATCGCTTCTCGTTGAGTCTCCGAGATACACTGGAAGATCCGTGGAACGATTATGCAGAGGAATTCGGGATCGGTAGCTACGTAACCGGTAAAGTGGTAAAGCTTATGCCATTTGGTGTTTTTGTGGTGCTTCAGCCGGGCGTGGAGGGACTTGTTCCCATTTCGCGACTCGGAGGAGGGCGCCGCATCTCCCATCCCAAGGAGAGTGTTTCTGAAGGGGATATGCTGGATCTTCAAATTGAATCCATTGACATGGAGAAAAAGCGTATTTCGTTAAAGGTTGTCGATACGCGGGTTCGCGCCCTTACGCCGGGCGAAATTGCCGTAGGAGCGCATATTAAAGGCCTGATCGAAGGTATACGAGAATTCGGTATTTTTGTGCGTCTTTCTGAGGAAAAAACAGGCTTGTTGCATGTCAGCGAGTGCGAAATTGAACGGGGCGGAAATCCTGTTGCAAAGATGGAAGCAAAATTTCCGATCGGACAAGAAATTGACGTCGTTGTCACGGCAATGGAAGGGGATCGGATATCGTTGTCCCTACCCGGCAAAACGAGCCAGTTAGCGATAGAAGAAACGGAAAATGTCGGTGCGATGATGCGCAATAACAACCGTGATTCTCGCGACTCCATGATTTCGTCGATTGGAAGCATTCTGGACGAAATGTTCAAGCACTAGAAACTTAGATATACAGGGGTAGGCGAGATGGTTAGGTTCTTGATTCAGGTTGTTTTATCGTTTTTCTTTTTGGCCTTCGTTGTCTGGTTTGGTATTCCAGTGCTGAAAGAAAAAGCTCCATCAGCGTATGGAAGACTTGTTGCTGTCGTGACAGACGGGACTGTGGGCAATCGCATTTCTGAAGTAGTTGAAACTATCGAAAAAAAGCTTGAGCAGAATGTAAAAGCGGTTTCCGAGAATCTTTCTCCTATCGAAATCCCAGAAATAAAGGTGACCATACCGCCGATTCTTAATTCTGAAGAATCTCAAGACGTAGGCTCCACTCTATCGAATAGCCTCACGTCTCCGAATGGGAATTTCCCAGTCGTTGAGGATGTAGGGGAAATAGCGCAAGACCCCATGGCCGCGCTGAACAGTGATCCAGGTTACCCATGGGGAATTGTGGTCACGAATTCCTTTTATTATGATTCGAAAATGAATCGAATGGGCATTCTTGCCGGTGGGACGGTCGTAGAACGAAAGCAGTCGAAACTTGAAATTGACGGTCAAGTCGCCGAATGCTTTTACCTCATTGATCGGACGTGGCGCAACGAAACACTCTATCTCTACGAGTCGGATCTCGTTATGTTTGAGTGCGCGTATCAGGCTGCTGACAAGACTCAGAGAGATATTCTCGTTGAGTATTGCCGCACCAGAGGAATGCTTGAGGAACTTCGTGGAAAAGCTTATAAAGAGGCACTTCGAAAAAATCCGTACTTCGAACAATATAGAAATGTCAGCGAAGAATTAAAGACTTTTACGCAAAAAGCGCGACAAACAAAGGAAGCTTTTGATCTTGCAAGTGATGAAAAGCGCAGTGTTCTCATGGATCAACTTCGCCGATACAAGGCAGAAGAGACGGGGATTATGCAGCGTTACAAGGCTGCCAAAGAACCCTACGACACTTGGAAGGCCCAAAATATTGGAGAAGAAAAGACACCAAGGATCACCAAGACCGTTGAAATACAAAATCTAGAGAATAGACTTGAGGGTATGCGTGAAGCAGTTCAGGAGCTCGTACCGGGGCTCTGATCTATAGAATAAAGATGTTTCTCCTTTAAGCACTTTTGAGAGTTGAAATCGGGAAAATAAAGCTTTCTCATCAAAAGGGAGTATCTTTCTAACGAAGGCCGGATTGGGAACGGCGCGTTATATCCGCTGTCGGAATCCCATTCACAGTAAAGTGTGTATCCCGGTAGACTGCAGGGGTCATTTGAGTGCGGGCTTTAAAAGCGCGATTAAAATCGGCTGCATACTTGAAACCGACGGCCCGCGCGACTGACTCGATCTTGAGTTCTGGGTCTGCCACCAGTAACTCGCACGCCTTCAGAATGCGCAACTGGTTGGCGTATTGCTTGATGCCCATGCCGATATGGGTGCTGAATAGATGTGTCAAGCGGCTGATCGACATTCCAGTCGCGCGGACGAGCTTTTCAGACGAGTAGGGTTCAGCGAAACGGCTGCGGAGCATGTCGAGCACGCAGGCCACAGCGGGGTTACTGGCTTCGGCTGCAACCGAGTGCTCGGCGGCACGCTTGAGCATGACGATGATCTCCTGAGCGCGCAGACGGCACATGGTTGACCATTCCACCGGTTGATGATCCAACTCTGACTGGATATTATGGGCAATACGCACGAAGGCGGCGGTCTCCGCGTCTGTCAACGAGAGATGGCGCACATTGAGGTAGCCGGCGATGCTACCCGAGGTGGGTAAGCCGGCAAAGGCGGCATCCAACATGATCGTGATCTTGTCAACGATTGTTTCTGGGTTATCGCTTCTGAAGGTATGAATCTCGTTCGGGTAGATGACCAGCAGGGAATTCGGACGCAACAAGTACTTTTGATCATGCACCAAGTAAACGATTGCACCGCTTCGGACAAAGTGCAGCTCAATTTCGGAATGATATGCGACGGGCAGAGCCTGTCCGACCGCGCATTGATACCACAGCAGCCGGATGGGCACATTCTTCCTGCGAAAAATAATCGCTTCGTGTTTAGCGCGTTGTTGCATGTCGGTATTGTAAGCGATGCGTGGCTTAATCGCAACCCCACTCGTCTTTTTTAAGCGTTTTGCATAGATGCGTAGCATGGAATCATAGTCGCTTTGCTTTGCTTCGAGCGCATGGATCGAATAAAATGCTCGCAATTAAGTGAACACTATTCGACAAAATCGATAAACCACGGAGCGGGCTGCGTACACTAAAACGGAGCAGCAAGGAGATGATACGGATATGAAGGCAACTAACGGAACATTGGCAATCAACGGAGGCCCGAAGGCTGTAACTCGCGAACCGGGCGATCTTTTTACTTGGCCGATCATAACCCCCGATGACGAGGCGGCTGTCCTCGACGTGTTGCGTAGTGGGGATATGAGTGGCAACACGGTTTCAAAGAAATTTGAACAAGAGTTTGCCACATGGATCGGAGCCAAACATGCGCTGACCTATCCAAACGGTACGGAGGCCGTACGCGCGGCGATGTGGGCTTGCGGCCTTGCGGCGGGCGACGAGATCATTTGTCCGAGTCTGACTTACTGGGCTAGCGCGGCACAAGCCCTGTCGTTGGGCGTATCTGTCAATTTTGCCGACAGCGACCCCAACACACTTTGTATCGACCCCGCGGATGTTGAACACCGGATCGGATCCCGTACGCGGGCAATTGTCGTGGTGCATTATCTCGGACATCCGTGCGATATGGATGCCCTGCTGGCGATTGCTCGCCGGCACAATTTAAAGGTGATCGAAGACACGTCTCATGCACACGGATCGCTCTACAAGGGCCGCAAGTGCGGCACGCTCGGCGATGTGGGTGCGTTTAGCCTCATGTCAGGCAAAAGTTTTCCCGTGGGGGAGGGCGGCATGCTGGTTACAAACGACCGTAGTATTTATGAAAATTGCATTGCTTACGGGTTCTACGAACGGACCGGTGTGCCTTCCAACTTCAACGCGCCAGACGCGCAGATCACGCTCGAGGGACTGAAACCCTACATTGGTGTTCCGATGGGTGGCTATAAACACCGTATGAACCAGACCTGCGCCGCCATGGGTCGCATCCAGCTTAAGGCCTTCGATGCTCGCATGCATGAGATCGACACCGCGATGAACCGCTTCTGGGATCTGCTCGAAGGGGTGCCTGGCGTACGCGCCGTACGGCCGGCCCGTGATTCTGGGTCGACGATGGGTGGTTGGTATGCCTCGCGCGGGTTGTACCGAAGCGAAGAGCTGGGGGGGCTTTCTTGCGACCGCTTTTGTGAGGCAGTTCGGGCCGAGGGCGTTACGAGCTGTACGCCCGGTGCGAATAAGCCGCTGCACACACACCCGCTTTTCCATACGGCCGACTTGTTCCGTCAGGGTAAGCCGACGGTACTGGCCTTCGGGCAGCGCGACGTCCGGCAAGGTCCTGGTTCCTTGCCCGTAGCAGAAAACACGCCGAGGACGATCTTTAACAATCCTTGGTTCAAAAAAGACCGGCCTGAACTCATCGGCGAATACGCCGCTGCGTTCCGCAAGGTGGCTGAACATGCTGCCGAACTGAACTGAGGCGATCAACTATGAGTTTAAACTGTTAGACAAACAAAAAACGGAAAGGGGTTCATCCCATGTTTATTGACGCTCATTTACACACCATCCTTCACAGGGGTTTACCCCGAACTGCCGAAGGTAGGAATTTTGCGACGCCTGAAGAATTGATTGTCATGATGGATCGCACCGGTGTCGACAAAGGCATCCTCCTGCCAATGGTTGCGCCTGAATGCGGATTCCAGATGACGAGTAACGAGGAAATTCTCGAGGTGGTTCGCCAGCACCCTGACCGCTTCCACATGTTCTGTAACATTGATCCGCGTAGCGGTAGCAATGCGCCCAATGCCGACCTCTCCTACCATCTGAAGTATTATCAGTCACGTGGGTGTCTCGGAGTGGGAGAAATTACCGCCAACCTCGATTTTGGAGATCCGCTAGTTCAAAACTTGTTCCGACACTGCGAACAATGTGAAATGCCGGTTATCTTCCATATCGCGCCGCATCGTTACAACTGCTACGGTCTCATTGATGCAGTGGGCTTGCCTGGATTGGAAGCCTCGTTGCAAGCGTTTCCAAAGCTGATTTTCATCGGCCATTCTCAACCCTTCTGGGCAGAGATCAGTGGAAACACGACACTCGAAAACCGCAATACTTATCCCGAAGGTCCGGTCGTGCTGGGCGGAACGATACCGCGCCTGATGGAAACCTACTCCAACCTCTATTGTGGCTGGGACGCTGGCAGTGGCTACAATGCCCTGACACGAGATCCTGCCTTTGGCTGGGCCTTCATGGAGCGCTTCAACGACCGCATTCTTTTCGGTACCGACATCTGCGACCCGACGAATAAACACAACCACGCTGCCTACCTGCGCCAGTCACTGGCCGATGGGCATCTATCGGAAGCAACCTTCGAAAACATCAGTTGGCGCAACGCCAACCGTCTGTTCAACCTCGGTTTGTGAGGTTGCTCGATGAGCGGTT
>CAZUAY010000029.1:0-20464 GCA_964618405.1 uncultured Lentisphaerales bacterium | reverse complement strand
GGAATTGAACTTGCGACAAAAAAGTAGAAAAAATCTCAATTTAGCGAGGTCTGGACAAAGTTAGCGACAAAGCTCACGACAAAGTTTTCCCAGCTCGCAACTCGCTACTCGCAACTCGCCACTTCTTCACCGGATTATAAGGGTGGTGCCGAGAGCAGCTTTTTCATAACAGCCCATATCGACGAGGCCGGTAAGCCTGTCGATGCGCGGTTTGCCATCGAGATCGATGGCGCCGATCATCCAAGTCTGATTCGTGCCGGTGTTGAGGCAGGGTGATGCTCCTCGGAGACGATAATCCCCTTGCAGCGCGTCTACAAACATTGGATCCACGTGGATGTTGCTGGCGTCGGGTGGCAGATTGGGGACAGTCTCCGGCGTAAAGCAGGAATTGTACACCAGATTCGTTCTATCCGGAGAGGTCTGCAGCACGAGATTGGCTCCGATGCCGTTCCCGTATACAATAGAATTTTCAAGTCGCAGGTTTGCCTGAAAGCCCTGCGCCAGCGCCCAGCCCCTGAAGGATATACCGGCGCCCCCGCTCGACGTATTGCTGACAATGGTGCAGTTATAAACGCTGATCCACGAGTTGCTGCCCCTGGTCTGGATATTGATGGCGCCGCCGGTGTTTACCGCGCTGTTGTGATGCAGCAGGCAATTGCGCATATTGACACGGCTGGCGCCTATATATATCGCGCCGCCACCGTAGGCCGCATTATAAGGTGGACTTGAAGCGACCGCGTTACTGACGAACACGCAGCGCTCCAGCGTGTGATTTCCATAGTCTAGCGCGAGGCCTCCACCTTGGAAGCTTGACTGGTTGTTGTCGAACGTGGTATCGACAATCGTATTGGTGCCGACGAGGACTCTCAGAACGGCACCCCCCCCTATGCTATCTTTATCCTTTTTCAGTGCCCTATTATTGCGAAACACGCAATTCGAGAGAGTGAAATTGCATGAATAGTTAGGTGCCCACGAATACAGGCCGCCTCCTCCGTCGTAGGATCCCCCATCGGTCTCGACCTCGTTATCGACGAAGGTGCAGTTTTGCACTGTCAAAGTTTGGCTACTGGGAGGCACCACGTAGATCCCTCCGCCCTTCGCGAGCGCGTAGCAGTTGGAGATCGTAAACCCATCCAGCAGCCAACCTGTCGTGGTGGTCGAGGAAAAGTAAATGCCGCGGCGAGTCTTTTCGCCGTCAATGATAACCGTCTCGCGTGGGCCGCAGCCGATCAAATTCAGTGACTTGGTGATCTCTACCACGTTGGTGAGCGAGGTTGCTCGGTAAATGCCATTGGTGACATAGATTGTGTCGCCCGCGCTCGCTGCGTTAACGGCATCCTGAATGTTGGTGGCGGCGGTCTCCCAAGTCTTGAAGTCGCCGGGCGTTTGCCCGTTCTGCGCTACGTGGTAGTCGATGCTAAAAGCACGAATCGTCAATCCGAGCACCAGACCTAATTCAATTAAGCCGTTTTTTCGCATAATTCACCTCACTTAAATGTCAGGTTTCCGAAAGAACCATCGCCGGGAACGCGTGATGCGTTCAGGTTACCCGTCCAGACGGACACCTCACGCTGATTTTGTTTCTCTTTGATGTCGTAGAAATGAACTCGCCCGACATTGATGCACCACACATCTCCGGGCTTGGGTGTCGCAGCACCCAAGGTCTTGAAGGGGATGACGGCCATGGACTCCCATCGATTCTTCTCGGGCAGCAAATGAGTTTCGAAGCTCCACTGCCCGTTCCAGCCTTCGTCGTTCCAGCCATAGCGCGGGTGATAGAGATCGGTAATGAAACCGTGGGCAGCGTCGTTGAAGGAACTGGGCTCGGGTTCATAAGCGAGATAATAATAACGACTCTTGTCTGCAGTGGGGGAGAGGTTGATCACGATGCTCTCCTGAAGCCACAGCTCGGCGTCGCGGCCCCGTTTGGCAAAGGTCATTTTCTCCGCTGGCTGCTCAGCACTGACTCGGACGTAAAGGTTGTCTTGATCATACAGGATCCGAAAGCTCGTTTTTGCAGCCAGATTCGTGTCGGAGAGGTTTAGAGAGCCAAGCGACTGGGCGGCGGCTTGGTTCCAAACTGGAGAGTCCAAGGATGGCGCACTCGCCACGCTTCCAACGTTCATGGATCGATCCTGCCGCAAGAGTTGATCCGGCGCGGAGCGCATCTTCGTGGTATCCCAGTTGAAAGGCGCGATGTCCATGTAACGGCCCGCGTATTTGATACCCTGTTCGTTCATGTACCGATAGGCAGGATTCTGATTTTTCGCGTATTTATCATCGCCATTGACTATCTGCGCGACGAAACGATTACGCGCCTCTACCGCATCCAGAAGTTGGTTGAGTGAAGCGGTATCGTTCATTGCCTGAAAGTTCCGGTAGGCATTGATAACCCACGCGATGTGTTTGAGGTAGTCGAATTCGTAGCGGACGATATCGAGACGCGCCTTGACCTCGGCTAGAGAGGCTAGCTTTTCTGCCCGCGTCAAGTCCTCTTCCAACGCGTTGATCAGATCCGGTGTGTACAGCGTTCCCAGCGCGAAGATTGGATCGCGACCCGTCTTCTGAACATGCGGCTCAATAAGCGATAGCAACTCCACTCGCTTCTGTAGGCTCAGGAAGAAACGCCGCATGGGCGTCTCGGCCTCTCGGAATGCCGCTTGCAGATATTCGTTGAAGAGCTCGTCGGCAGTTTTTCCGTCCGGGTCGATTCCCAACCGCAGGTACACGTAGAGATTGGGGCCTTCTAGTCCATACTGGCCGCTTCCGATCGCGCCGTTGACCTGAACGATTCGGACGTTGTTCTCTACCAGCAGGCGGTTCTGCTCCGCGATCTGGGCAACGGTGCACAGCGGGGTCAGCCCGACAAGGTGAAAACTGCCCCAATTGTAAAGATACGCCGCAAATCCGGCGGGAACTTTGATGCTTTTCCAGTTCGCAAACGATTTTGCAGACGAGTCCATCATCTCGATGATTGCATTCGGCGGGAACTCAGAAATGGTGCGCGGTGCGGTGATGGTTGGTCCGTACGAGGTCAGCATCACCTTTTTCTCAGGCCGATCCTTCAGCAGACGCAACGCCATATCCCGGTGCATAATCCAGATTTTCTCACCCCATGCAGGATCCCGATACCAGGCGATGCCATCCGAGGGCGCTGTGGTCGGCTTAATCCCGTAGAGCGCAGCGCATTCGGCGCACTGGCAGGGGGTGAAGCCATCTGCCTGGCCCAGTTCCACAATGTCGTAACCGAGATCACACATGGCTAGAATGTGCGCATAGATCAGTTCTCGGACTTCTGCATTAGAAAAACAGAGTTGGCCGTGTTCTGCGTTCAGCGCAGGCTGGCGCACATCACCAGCTTGGATGAAGTATTCTGGATGGCTCTTCCCGTATTTGGACATCGGAACGGCAGAGGGATGCTGGTGACCCCAGCGTGACCAGATCCGTTGGAATTTATTACAATGGGTGGCCATCGTGAAAAAGCTGGGGGAGCTGAACATGTCGTGTTCGGAAAACCAGGGGCTGGTTTCGGCGTTCAGATCGTGCGGCAGGTGAATGATTGAAGTCGGAACGAAGGTGACGCCAGATGCGCTCGTTGGTAGATATCGGGCACCGACATACTGGTAGGCAAACTCAGCAGCCGCAAACCAAGTTCCTTTGTACGGCAGCGTCACGTCTGCGCGGGTATTGTCGCGTTTTCCTGCGAGGCGGTCGGGTTCGTCGTTGCCAGCAATGACGAGATTGGCGCCTACTGTTTTGTGGATGTAACGCCATCCCGACAGTTTCGAAACGTCAACCCCATGGCCGGCGGCGAATTTTGTCGGCCCCACGTAAAGCCCAGGCCGGGTGGCATCAACCTCGGATTCACGCTTGATCTCCAGCGTGATAGCATTGGCCTCAAATGCCGTTTTCAGCAGAGTCGCTGCCTGGTTTACGGAGTCTGAGATCACTTCTCCAGGCATCGTATCGGGAATGACGATCTGGTACTTCGATTTTCCACGGAACCCCAGGACTAGGTCTTCTTCTTGTTGCGCCATGCCGACCCCGCAGGCCAGAAAAGTGAGCGTTCCAATTAAAATAAGCGCTTTAGGTATTTTCATTCTTTACGATTCCATTTGTTGATTGTCATGATGGCAACGATTGGCCGCATGCATTAAGTAGCCGAAGAAGAGCGAACCATCACGTGTGAATTCTTGTGTGGGTTATTTACGACAGAGTTCTACGTGGTCAATAGAGTAGCTTTCTTTCGCAAAAAACACCAGTACTAAAAATAGGAGAAGTAGAGAAATAGAGAAGGGGTGCATTCACTTCCTGTAGCCGCGATCGGTGATCGCGGACGATTCCGGCCTCACCGAGGCCAGCCACAGGGGAGAAGTAGCGAGTTGTGAGTAGAGAGTCTGTGAATACTGGGAGCATAGGTGCACTTGCCCTTACGCGCCACTCGCCACTCGCAACTCCCTACTTCTCTCTCTCTCTCTCCCTACTTAAACATCATTTTACCGAAAGACGCATCGCCTGCTACGCGGGAGGGATTGAGGGTACCCGTCCATGCAGACATTTCGCGGCTGTTTTTCCTACTGGCCTTGTCGACAATCTCCTTCATAAAATGGACGCGCCCGACGTTTATAAACCAGACATCGCCAGGTTTTGGAGGCGCAACCAGCATGGTTTTAAACGGAATTACGGCCATGGATTCCCAGCGCTGCGTATCGGCTAGTAATCGGGTCTCGAAACTCCATAGTCCATTCCAATTCTCATCGTTCCACCCGTAACGCGGATGGAGGGTGTCCGTGATGAACCCGTGTTGCGCGTCATTAAAAGAATTGGGCTCTGGCTCGTACGCAAAATAGTAATACCGACTCCTGTCACCGAACGGAGAAACGTTGACGACAATGCTTTCCTGAAGCCACAGTTCCGCATCACGCCCTCGGTTTACAAACACCATCTTGTCCGCAGGCTGCTCGCCGCTGACTCGGACATACAGGTTATCCTTGTCATATAAAAGCTTGAATGTGGTTTCTGCATTCAAATTGGTGACTGAGACATCTACGGGAACCAGTGTTTGTGGCTCGAGTTTTTCCCACACAGGATCATCCAGCGAGGGTTTGTGGTCCGTCAGGGTTGCTTCGGTTTTCTTTTCCCGCTGCAGTAGGCTCCCCGGATTGGCGCGAATCTTCGCGGTGTCCCAGTTGAAAGGGGAGCGATTTAGGAACATACGCTGCTGCCCACTGTACTTCAGATCGAGTTCGCCTTTATTGCCCCACGCGGGGTTTTCCCCTCTCCCATATTTTTCATCCCCATTGACAATCTGTGCGATGAACTGATTGCGGTCATCCACGGTGTCCAGCACTTGATTGAGCGAGTAGGCGTCTTTCACCGCTTGATAGTTTCGGTAAGCGCCGACCACTAGGGCGGCATGTTTTAAGTAATCAAATTCGTAGCGGATGATCTCGAGGCGCGCCTTGACGCCCGGCAGCACCGCAGCCTGTTCCGCCATCGCAAGGTCTTCCTCTAGGGAGTCAATCAGGTCGGGCGTGTAGAGTGTCCCGATGGTAAAGAGTGCGTCTCCTCCCGATTGCCAGTGCCACGTCCCCATCACTTTCATCAGAGCCACCCGACGCTGAAGGGTCGTGAAAAAGTGACGCATCGGGTTTTCGGTTTCACGAAACGCCGCTTGCAGGTACTCGTTGAAAAGCTCGTCAGCGCTTTTGCCGTAGGGTTCAATTCCGAGCCGCAAAAAAACGTAAAGATTGGGGCCTTCGAGTCCAAGGTTGATCTGCGGAGGGCTGTCGAGGAAGACAACCCGGACCTTGTTGGTGACCAGTGTGCTATTTTGGTCGGCAATCCAGGGCACCGTGTTCAGGGGCAGCCACAACTGGTACGTCCCCCAATTGTACAGATAGGCCGCAAAGCCACACGGCACCTTGGTCTCGGCCCAATTGGCAAAATCTTCCGGCGCATAACGACTCATTTCAACCATGGTGTTGGCTGGAAATTCGGATATTGTCTGCGGCGGATTTCGGGTTGGCCCATACGAAAAAAGCATGAGTGTCTTGCCGGGCCGATCTTCGAGCAAACGCAGTGCCATGTTGCGGTGCATCGTCCAGATTTTTTCGCCCCACGCCGGATCGTTGTAATAGGCACTCCCGTCCGTCGGCGTTGTCGTCGGTTTAAATCCGTAAAGTTCGGCGCATTTCTCGCATTGGCACGGTTGAAAACCGTCGTTCTGATTCAGTTCAATGATGTCGAAGCCTTCGTCACATTTAGCGAGGATGTGCTTGTAAATCAGTTCACGCACCTCTGGGTTAGAAAAACAGAGTTGCTCCGATTTGGGAGCGCGTTGTCCGGCTGTCAGTATGAAATATTCTGGATGACTCTCGCCGTATTCCTTAACTGGGATGGCCCAGCAATGCTGATGCCCACCACCGGACCATACTCGATGGTATCTGGAGCCGTGCATGGCCGTGGCGTAGAGCGTTGGCCAATACCAGGCACTGTTTTGGTCGATCAAGTAGGGCTCTGCTTTTGTGTTTAGATCGTGCGGAACGTGAATAATGGATACGGGCACATACGCGATGCTGGTATCCCTCGGGGCTGGACTGAGAAAGCGCACTCCCGCATAACGATAGAGGAACTCTGTCGTTCCGAAAAGCGTCGCAAGCAGTGGAAACGCCTTGTCCTTGGGCGTGTGAACCCGCTGACCAACATGCAGGTCAGGTTGATCATCGCCAGCGATGATGATGTTGGGGCCGACCGCCTTGTGGATATAGCCATAGCCGGAAAGCCCAGCAAGTTTGCCGATGTCCACTCCGTTTGTCTGGGCAAACTGCGTCGGCCCGAGATAGATACCAGGCTGAATTCCATCGATCTCGGACTCGCGCTTGATCTCAAGCACAATGCCATTGGTAGCAAAAGCCGTTTGGAGTAGGCCTGCCGCCATGTTCACGGAATTCGAGACCGTCGTATTGGCCATTGGGTCCGGAATGACGATCTGGTATGTCGACTTTCCACGAAATCCTAGGATGAGGTCATCCTCCTGTTGTGCCACACCGAGCCCGCAGGCCAGAACGGTGAGCGTTCCAATTAAGATCAGCGTTCTAGGCATCTTCATTCTTTACGTTTCCTTTTGTGGTTTGTAGCGGGACTGTTCACGGCGGGTATGGAGTTGTTTCCAGGTAACCGTCCCCTTTCTGCGTAGCACCCTACCATGCCCAAAATGAACGACATTATACTCGCCTATTTCAGAAGGTTTGTCTATCCCCTAATTTCCTTACAATTCGGGTGCTCCGTTCGTTACGACCACTGCTTAGCGAAATACGATCCCGATACCGATATCGACCCCGATTGCGATTACAGACGCGGAGACCCGCATCGCTGATGGTGCGCCCACTTGCTGCCCCCTCGTCACTAACCGATTACGGTGAGACCGGAATCGTCCGCGATCAGTACTAGTGACTAGCCACTAGCGACTAGCGACTGTAATCGGTCAGGCACAGCCCCCTGTGCCTGACCGATTACGTTACGTTTTGCGGTTACGTTTCGCACGTTACGTTTCGCGCTGTTTTAGTGCTTGCTCTTTATCCGAGAAGAAACTAATCTACGTGCTATGCAGTGGTTTGGGTATAACAGTGAAAAATTCTGCCTATCCAGATGTGTTCTTGAGCTATCTATCGCACGTATGCACTGCGGAAAGCCTACAGAAAAAAGGAAATCAATGAACAAAATGAATGGTCACGGTATCTTGTTTCTGGTTCTCGTGAACGTATGTCAACTTGCAGCGGGGCAAGCGGGGGGATTCCTCGTTCAGAACGGAAAGCCCCAGGCCGAAATTGTGATCGCCGATACGCCTCCCCGGATGACACGTCTGGCCGCTACCGAAATGCAACGGGGTCTCGAAAAACTTTCGGGTGCACGTCTGACAATCACGAATCGGCCTGGGGGCGCCCCAGTGCAGATCTACATCGGGCATAGTCCCCACACGGACAAGCTGGGGATAGTGCCCTACACGATTAAAGACGGCGGGTACCGGATTGTTTCCGGCGAGAATTGGCTGGCTCTGCTTGGATGCGACGACGACTATACACCTGTGGAACCTTGGCCGCACGGCTATCCCGACTGGACAAGCGGTCGCGTCCAGAAGGAATGGGAAGCGATCACGGGTGCCCTTTGGGGAAATCCGATGGCAGGGCATTACAAAAACCGAGTTGCGCTACCTTTGGTGCCCTGCGCTGTGCCGCTCGTGGACGAACCGCTCGACCGCAACGGTAACACGATGGTGTGGTCTTTCGACGAGCGCGGATCATTCAATGCCGTGTGCGGTTTTCTACGTCAACTCGGCATGCGTTGGTATATGCCCGGCGAACTTGGCGAGGTGGCGCCGGAATGCAAGACGATTCCGCTAGAAGAAATCGATCTCATTGGGCGTCCCGCTTTCCCAGTGCGTCAGATCAATTTCCGCTTTGCGATCGGCTCGCCGGAAAATGCGCTCTGGGCTATGCGCTTGGGATTGCGCGATGCACCCGAGATCCTAATCCCGCACGGGCTCGTACCGATGACCGACCGTAAAGAGATTCTGGAGGCCCACCCCGACTGGTTTGCGCTCTACGATGGCAAACGCCAGAACGACCCAGCCATTCAGAATAACCAGCTCTGCTACTCCAACCCAGAGTTGTTCGCAGAAACGGTCGCCTACGTTCGAGCGCTGTTCGACCATTACGACTTTCAGTCCGTCTCGGTCATGCCTCCCGACGGATATTCCTCGATCTGCCAGTGCGAGCTTTGCCGAGGCAAGGACACGCCCGAACGCGGCTCCCGCGGAGCACTCTCAGATTATGTTTGGGAGTTTGTGAATCGTGTCGCGAAGGAGGTCGCTAAGACGCATCCCGATAAATGGATCTGCAACTGCGCCTACGGCATTTACACGCTCCCTCCAGAAAAGATCGAACGGCTCGAACCCAATGTCCTCGTCTGCATCGTCGGTGGACGCCGCCCGATGAGCAGCCGCCCCGAGCAGCAAGAGGAAGCGCGCCTGTTGCGCGAAGCGTGGCGACAGAAAACGGACAACAAGCTGTTGTTCTTCGAGAACTACCCTTTGACGGATCGCGGGTTTTACTTCCCCGCCTTCACGCCGCTTTCGCTGGGAAGTAGTGTTCAGGACACCAAGAAGTATTCGATGGGCGAAGACATCTGGCTCAGCATGGGAAGTCGCTGGCAAGGGGACGATATCGCACTCAACCATTTCATGGTCTATTTCACAGCACGACTGTACTGGGAAGATGACGTAAAAGTGCTTTTCGACGACTATTGCCGCCTCTTTTATGGTCCCGCCAGCGAAGGGATGAAGAAGTTCTTTCTGCACTGCGAAGCGCACTGGCAGGACATGGATCAGGATCTTGCCAGCGTCGAACAGGCTCTCGCCTTGTTTGACGCCGCCCAGAAAACAGTCCCTCCGGAATCCGTCTGGGGACGGCGCCTTGCGCCGCTAGACGGCTACCTCAACAACCTGCGCAATAAATGCCGCCAGCTCGCGCAGAAGCGCGGACGGGTTCCGCTATTGCGGTTGTTGGACGATGCGCAAAATATCACCATCGACGGTGTACTCGATGAGCCCTACTGGGAACAGGGGCGCGGGACAATCGGCGGCAACTTGCGAGAAATGCAGACGGGGCGGCTGCCCACCTACGGAACGTCGTTCCGGATCGGCTGGCGCAACAACGAGTCGTTGTATTTGGCCATCCGATGTGAGGATTCACCTGACGCCGAACTCAATACCACGACATCCGCGACGGACGATCTGGCCCTCTGGCAAGGCGACGTCGTTGCCCTGCTGCTAGAAACGGATCAGCATTCTTACTACGAAATTGCGGTCAACCCCGCGGGCGTGGTTTGCGATGCCGATTGGGGCACAGGAGATACACCTCGCTATGACTGGGACTCCCAGGTAGAAGTCGCGGTGCAAAAAGGCTCTGGATATTGGACGGTTGAAATGCGAATTCCGATTACACAAGACGAGAACGACCCACTGCATCAAGTCATCGGTCGCAAACCGATGACCTCCCTTCCGTGGCATCTTAATGTGGTTCGACAGCGCGTACGACCCAATGGCACGGAGGTTACCGCCTTTTCCCCGACTGGCGCGGAGAGCCGTCATCTCCCGTTAAAATTCGCACATTTTTACTTCGGGCGTAGCCACACCTTCGAAGCGGTGGACGCCCCAGACGATTTTTTGGACAGGCTTCGTGCCGCCGAAACTTTGCAACGCAACGGCAAAATCGATGAAGCGCTTGACGCCTTTATTGCGCTGGCGGAATGGAACGTGACGGCCCTTCAAAAGGCCTACGTGCTGGAGTCCGCGGCTTCCTGCGCACGCCGACTACGCAAGTTTGACCAAGCGGCGGAACTGGATGCGCGTATTCCTCTTCCTGCCATGGCGCATACCGCCATGATGCAGACTCTGCTCGATCAACGGCAATCACAGGCGCTCATCGAAAAGTTTGGCCAAGAACCTATCGCCGACTGGCCGTTCTGGCAGCAGTCCGAAGGCTATTTTGCTCGCGGCCGCGCCTGGAGCACACTTGGAAAAGGCACTGAGGCCGAAACCGACCTGGTCTCTGCGCTCGCGCAGGACGGTGGCAACGATCCGATGCGACGTGATGCGATCCTGAAGGCCCTCGCGGATAATCGCGCGACCAATCTCCACGATCCCGCTGGCGCGATCGAAGCGTTGAAGCAGCTTGTGGAGAAGAGCCGCCGTCGTGGGGGAGCCTTCTTTTTTGCGGCTGTTTTGCAACTGACCAGCCTGCAGAGTCAGACTGGTCAGCACGCAGATGCGCAAGCCACTCTGGCACACGCACAGATCGACACCACAACGGGTTATTGGCGCGTCGCGTTGCTGCTCGGCCGCGCCTCTGCGTTTGCAGCCTCCGGAGAAGTAGAGGCGGCCAAGGCAGATTACAAGGCGGTTCTTGACTACGCTGACACATCAGAAGCCCAGCGCCGACAAGCAGAGGAGCTTCTTGCCAAGCTCACCAAATAAATTAAAATATGAGGGGTGAATGACGCAGCGTTAACTGCGGCCTCGCAGGCGAAGCTCCTAGGGCCTAAAGCATGGCGACTCGCGACTGTAATCGGGCAGTCAACGGGGGCACCCCCCGTCACTGACCGATTACCTTTTCTATTCGAGCATCGCTTGATTTGATGCGTAGAGGCGTGTATACTCTGCGCCATGTTTAGCGTTAGTATCCCTAGCATGGTCCGAATTGCCTCTCGGAGAAAAGTTTTCCGAGCCATTTTTTTGTGCACCCTAGTTTCTGGCTTGTTTCTATCGATCGGCTTAGGGGACACCGTATTCCCCTTAGACGGAAAAGCGCAGGGTAGGAGTCGTTTCGCCTCGGATCGGGCGGTGCCGGGTGGGCGGATCGTGGTCTACGCGGGTTCGATGCCGAAGAGCCTCAACTATTTGTTGGATAATAATGTCTTTAGTTCTCAGGTCTTCGGCTTTATGTACAGTTCGCTGTTGGGTATGGATGATGTGACGGGTGACTACGCACCGGGGCTTGCCAGTACATGGGCAGTATCCGATGACGGGCGCGTGTTCACGTTTACCCTCGATCCTGCCGCACGCTGGAGCGACGGCCACCCGATTACCGCCCAGGATGTGAAATGGTCGTTCGATGCCATCATGGATCCGACCCACATGACCGGTCCACACAAGGTAGGACTTGCCGCCTTCACGCAGACGCCACCAGAGGTGCTGGCTCCCAACAGCATCCGCTTCACAGCATCGGAAGTGCATTGGCGCAATCTCGGCGCAGCGGGAGGGTTCCCGATTATGCCCGCCCATGTTTTTAAAGATCGAGATTTCAACAAGATCAATTATGATTTTCCTGTTGTGTCGGGTCCCTACGAAATAGGGCAAATAGTGGAGAATCGTTCGATTGAGATGAAGCGTCGTCATGACTGGTGGGCGGAGTCACGAGAATCGAACTGGCATCTCTATAACTTCGAGACGCTTGAGTATGTGTTCTTCTCCGATTCCGAAAACGCCTGGGAGGCATTTCGCAAGGGACGCTTCGACGTCATGCCCGTTTATACGGCGCGGATTTGGGTGCAGGAAACAGATGGTGAGCGTTTCGACCGAAATTGGATTGTAAAAAAATCGGTCCGGAATCAACGTCCTATGGGATTTCAGGGCTTTGCAATGAACCTGCGTCGGCCGCCTTACGACGACGTTCGCGTGCGCAAGGCACTGGCGCATCTGCTTGATCGCCAGACGTTCAACGAGACGATGATGTACGGACAATATTTTCTTCACCGCTCCTATTACGAAGACCTTTACGACGCCGAGCACCCTTGCCCCAATCCGTTCTTCGATTATAATCCCGACCGCGCCAGAGCGCTTTTGGCGGAAGCTGGATGGAAGCCAGACCCAGCCTCGGGTATGCTGGCCAAGGAGGGTAAGCCCTTAGTGGTGCGGTTCCTGACGAACAGTGGCGGTACGGACAAGTTTTTGGCGCGCTACAAGCGTGATCTCGAAAAAGTAGGGATAGGTTTGGAAACCGAGCGTAAGGACTGGGCGGCGTGGGCTCGCGACATGGATTCGTACAACTTCGAGATGACCTGGGCGGCATGGTCGGCCGGCCTGCAGAAAGATCCCGAAGGTATGTGGTCTTCCGCCCAAGCGACGGGCGAAGGTGGAAACAACATTACCGGTTTCGCCGATGCACACGTAGACGAGCTTATTGAAAAGCAAAAGTCCGAGATGTCGTTGGCCGCACGCAATGAGATTTGTCGCGAGATCGATTCGATTGCAACGGCTGCTGTACCGTACATCTTGCTTTGGAACAGCGATACAACGCGCATACTCTGGTGGAATAAGTTTGGGGTTCCTGAGACCATCATTTCAAAGTTTGGTTCGGCCGACGATGCGCTCGTTTATTGGTGGTTTGATCCCGATTCCGCCGAGGCACTAACCGACGCCATGAAGCGCGGGCTTCCGCTTCCAAAACCGTAGCGGTGTAGGAGAAACGAAAACATGGACGCAAACAATATTTGGGTTTGTCGTGGCAGGGTCTTGACCCTGACACAGCCGGTGGTGATGGGGATTCTCAACGTGACGCCGGATTCGTTTTCGGATGGGGGGCAGCACTTCGGACTCGATCAGGCGCTGGAGCACGGTCGGCGGCTTTTCCATGAAGGCGCACTGATTTTAGACATCGGCGGGGAGTCAACGCGGCCTGGGTTCACACCGATCAGTGCGGACGAGGAAATCAAACGCATTATTCCGGTGGTGAAAGCGATGAGGGAAGCGTTTCCGGATCGTTTTATCTCCGTGGATACAATGAAAGCCTCGGTGGCAGAGGCGGCGATTGAGATGGGGGCTGATATCATTAACGATGTCTCTGGGTTGGCCGATCCGCGTATGCTCGATGTGGCGCGTAGCACGGGGGCGGGCCTCGTGCTAATGCAAGGGTATTCAGTTCATGTGGGGTATCCGCGTGCCGCCCAACCGGGCAAGCTCGGTATGTGGGTCGTGGAGGAGCTGAAGCACCTCGTGGAAGCGGTTGTCAGGCGCGGTGTCTCCGAAACCCGTCTCGTTGTTGATCCTGGCTTTGGATTTGGCAAACGGCATGCAGAGAACGCGGAGGTGCTCCGTGCGGTTCCGGAGCTAGCAGCAGCCTGTCGACAACCGATTCTGATTGGAGGATCACGAAAACATTTCTTAAGCGGCTTGTATCCAGAGGAAGGTGGAGACGCAGTTGCGGCCAGCGTGAGGTTCGCTGCGGACGCGTACAGGCTTGGTGGAAAAATTTTTCGTGTTCATGACGTGGTTGAGACTTGCAGAGTGCTCGCCGTTCCGCTAGAATGAGGCTGTACAGGGGGTACAGTGCCTGCGGCTGTGTAAAGCGGTAGTGGTAGGGGCGGCCTTCTGTCTTCTAGGTCGGAATTCTCTGCTTTTTTTACGGTGCTGCGTGTACGGAAACTTTCAGCTAATACCCTTTTTGTTGGACTTCAGCCAAGTACTTTTCTTGGCGGTACCCCTCTATTTTCTGCTGAAGTTTCTTCGCAGGACTCGGGGGTATAGGATTCTTGTGGGCATCTGCCTTTTTCTGATCAGCATGCGCGTGGTGTCGAAATATTTGCAGATGGGCGAAATCGTCTGGATGCTGGATCATTTAGCGACTTACCTGCCGTTGGCACTCGTTGTCATCTTTCAACCAGAGTTGCGGCGCATCTTTGCAGAAATCGGGAGTCGCACTTCTGCTCGGGTTGTCAAGCCTGCTGAGGACATTGTTCGCGAGATCACGAATGCTGTCAACCTCTTGGCCAGCCAAAAGATCGGCGCGATTATTGCCATTGAGCGCGGGGTTCGGCTCGACAATTACACGAAAGTGGCGAGGATGCTAAATGCGCCAGTGGTGGCAGAGTTGCTGGCCACCCTGTTTTATCCGCATACGCCGATGCATGACGGCGGCGTCATCATCCGCGAGGGGATGATCCTCTGCGCGGGATGCGTTTTTCCACTGGGCGCGCTTTTAGAGCGGCGCAAAGCATTTGGTACGCGCCACCGAGCGGCCATAGGCCTCTCCGAGGAGACCGACGCGATCGTCGTTGTGGTGTCTGAAGAGACGGGCTTAATCTCCGTTGCCTACGGCGGCGAGATTCTCCGTGGGATCGAACCCGATGGGCTATACGCTATTTTAGAAAGCGGAATGAGCTCTCATGACGAGCGGACGGCATCAGAGTCCATCAGTGCGGTGCGTGAGTCGACCGTAGCTCCCGAAAGCGTTGACAAGGTTGCCGAGGCCATTGCTAAAATCAAGGAGGAAGGCTGATGCGCTTGTTTTTTGAAAAATTTCTTGATCTGGCCGAATTTTGGTTTCTGAGAACTCAAGATTTTATGCAACGGTATTTGGGCTTTAATGGGGATCTCAAAGTTCTTGCGTTGGTCATTGCGTTTGTTGTGTTCGGCTTGATCCGAACGACCATCGGGCATCCAGAAATTTACACGGCACCCGTGCGTGTAACGATTAACGCAGAGGGCGTCGCCATTCTTCGCTATTCTCCGAGTGAAGTTGAAATTGAGCTCAAGGGTTCGGCTGACGATATCAGGAGCTTTGATCGGACTCAGCTCAAGGTGGAAGTGAAAATAGACTCTGCCCCGAAAGAAAAGATAGCCAATGTCACGCTCGTTCGTAGGAACATAGTTGGTTCTGGAAAGCTACGCGTTGGCAAGATAACCCCTGATGAAATTCGGGTTGAGTATGACCAAGAGTTTGAAATGACGATGAGGGTAAAGGAACCAGAGCTACTGGGCAAGCCGCTTCAGGGGGAAGCCTCTGTGAGACTAATCTCAAATGAGATTAAGGTCACAGGGCCTGAGAGCCAATTGCAAAAATTGATTGAAAAAAGTGTGTTGATCCCAACGGAGTCGATTGATGTGACTGGAAAAACGCAGAGTTTTATCAAGCGTATCAAGGTTCTGCCTCCTAACGATTCTGGGATCTCCCAGGTGAAACCGATGGAGCTTGAAGCACGGGTTGACATTACGATCGTGCCTCCTACCGAGTCCATCTACACGAATGCACCGACACCGACCGCTACCAACCGACTGCCGCTGACGGTGAAGACAAGCGCCGATGAACTCACGAATGCCGTTGCTGCGCCAGTGGAAGGTGGGCAGAGTCCAGTAATAGAAACACCAAGTTCGGAAATAAATTCCGAGCTCGAATGATCCAATGAAATTTCTTGTCACAGCAGGGCCGACGCGGGAGTATCTCGATCCGGTTCGATATTTGAGCAACCGATCTTCCGGACGGATGGGATATGCCATAGCTAGGGCGGCATTCGCGCGGGGTCACGAAGTGGTGCTCGTTTCCGGCCCTGTGTCCATCGAGGCTCCCGATGGGGTCGAGCTCGTTGATGTTGTTTCTGCGCGCGACATGCTAGAAGCCGTCTCTTCTCGAATCGCCGTTTGCGATGTATTGGTCATGTGTGCCGCTGTTGCAGACTGGCGCCCTAAGTCCTTTAGCGAGATCAAGCTGAAGAAACGTGGTATGTCGCCCGTGCTGGAGTTGGAATCGAATCCTGATATTCTGGCCAACGTGCTTCCGCTAAAGGGAGATCGGATGTATATCGGGTTTGCAGCGGAAACGAACGATGTTATGGAGGAGGCGCGCGGCAAGCTTTTTCGAAAAGGGCTGGACATGATCGTCGCGAATGATGTGACTCAGGCGGGAGCTGGTTTTGAAGTCGAGACGAACATCGTTACGCTGATTACCGCCGATGGCGGCGTTGAACCGCTTCCGCTGATGAGCAAGACGGAGGTGGCGGAGCGGATTGTTGAGTGGGTAGAGAAGTCGCGAGAGAAGTCGCTAGTCGCTAGAGAAGTCGCTAGTCGCTAGTCGCTAGTTGCGAAAAAGAGTGCGGACATTTCTGTCCGCGACGAAAACGGGTTGGAAAACCCGTTCCCCGTTCTTGCGTCCGCGTTATGCGCAATTTTTATCGATAAAGTTTCCGACAACGCTCGCGGCAAAGTTTTTATAACTAGCGACTAGCGACTAACGGCTAGCGACTAAAATAAAAAAACACCCCAGCAAATAAATTGCTGGGGTGAATATTTGGGTTCTCCCATTACGGGGAGGCCATGGGCATAAGTGATCTGCTCAACGTGTACCTAGATAGCCAAAAGCTGTCACAGGTGGATTCAAACTACGAAGACGTATGCTTTCCTAAGCATCGACGATGAAACGAGTTACGGTTCGCCATCAATGCATTGAAGCAGTCCTACTGGTATTACCAGCGGGATCCGCCTCCGCCGCCACTGCCACGACGATCACCGCCGCCGCGACGTTCGCCGCCGCCGCCACCACCACCGTTGCCACCACCGAAGCTACGACGCTCCTCGCGGGGTTTGGGCTGTGACTCGTTGACGCGCAGTGCGCGTCCGTCAATCTCTCGGCCATTGATAGCTTCGATAGCTGCTTGAGCTTCCGATGCGGTAGGCATTTCGACGAAACCGAATCCTTTTGAGCGTCCAGACATGCGGTCGATGCACACGCGTGCCGAGGAGACTGTGCCGTATTCAGCGAAAAGCTTTTGCAGCAAGTCATCAGTTGTCGAGTAGGCGAGATTGCCAACGTAGATATCCATATTAATCCTGTACTTTTTCTTGTCTTTGCCCTTGTTGAGGGGGCGCTTAAACATGTCTACTTCCACAGAAGACAAAGGGGACAATATACCATACTGGATAAATCCGCAAGGGCAAAACAGCATTTATTTCAAAAAAAGTAATAAAAAAATGAAAATGTAGGATGCAGGGGATAAATTAGGGTGGTTTTGCCTGCAATTGGCGAGTATAGGGGTCGACTTCACGAAGCCAGCTAGACGTTATCCGAAAAGGTTTCTGAGTTCTTTGCACTCTCAATTTCCAACAGCCAACACTCAAATCCAATTTCCAAGTGGGGAACTTCGGTCAGGCCGTCTACGATCTTACGTTATTATCGTAGATTTCGCGAGCGATCATTCATTTGGACATTGGACATTCCTTGTTGGCTATTGGATGTTCCATCTCTTCCATAGGTTAAACCCTTTTCGGATGGGGTCCAGCTACAGAATAGGTCGATAGTATCGATAAATCGATTCTCTTCGACTCGCAACTCACGACTTCTTCTTCAAAAATGCGTCAGCGGTGGGCTCAGAGTGGTAGCACCTTCGAGAAAGGCGCGTTTAAGTTCGGCGACGCTGAATTCGGTGAGGTCGGCCTCTGTCCAGACGAGGCCCACGTCGTCGAGGTTGTGTGCATCGGAGGAGCGGATGAGCGGCATGTCTCCGGTGCGGATTCGCCACGTGGATTCGACGGCGGTGCGGCTTAGTTCCAGGGCATCGAAACCTTCATCGCCGGAGAGAACGCCGAGTTGGGAGAAGGCACTGAAGGTCGACCGGTCCACATGGCTCGCGACGAAGAGTCCGCCGAGGGCGTGAGTCTTATCGCCAATTTCGTAGAGCGTGCGCCTCGCAGGGGTGCCGAGCATGCGCCATTCCATTTCCTCGATCTCGTCGTCTGCATTCACAACAACTTGGTCCCCGAATAGCTCGGGTTGGTTGACGCGCTTAATGAGGGCATCGTAGACCCAGTCGGTCATTTCGAGGGCTTGTTTTACGGTGTCGAAGATCGTCAGCAGGTGAACGTCTTCGATCGAGCAGACTTCAAGTGCGTAGAGTGCGGACAACCCAGCGCGTTTGCAGCACTCGCTAAATGCGGGTGTGTTACGGGCGCTATTGTGGTCGGACAGCGCGATGCCTTGGAGCCCTTTTTGCTTGGCCTGTTCTACGATGGCGGCGGGGGACATTTCCAGCGACGCGCAGGGGGAAAGGCAAGAATGGTTGTGGAGGTCGAAGCGCATGCAGCCGAAGTCTCCTTTACGACGCGGAGGATTCCGACGAAAGCAAGCTGCCGATTGCGCAGGATGCTTCGAACTGGGAGTAGGGGGTTGAAATGATGCCGACCGCCTCGTTCTCAGCAATCTTTCTCATGTCCTCAGGGATCGGGCGTTTATGGCAGACAACGATGAGTTTGATTCCCGCGAGTGTGCTGACGGCGATGGTGTTGATGTGATTCTGGATGGTCACGAGGACAGAATCCTCGGGGGCATTCGCCATCACATCGCTGAGCATATCGGAGGTATAGCCAGCCGTGAAGATTGTCCCGAGGGGGGCACTGATAATGATCTGTCCCTTGCAAGCGGAGGCGATTGACTCCTGTGTCATTGCGCGTTCTCCTGGACGGGGGCTGCAGGTTTGCCAGCGAGATCGAAACGGCACCGGATGGTGGTTCCTTTCCCCATGACCGACGTTATTTCAAAGACGTCGGCGACTCGCTTGGAGTTCGCAAGGCCCATGCCGGCGCCAAAGCCGAGGGAGCGAATCCATTCGTTGGCTGTTGACGTTCCATCGCGGCAAGCCCAGTCTACATCTTCAATGCCGGGACCGGTGTCTTTGGCGACGATTTCCGCGATGCCGTTTGAGATGACGGCTGAGAGCATGCCGCCATGCGAGTGGATGCAGATATTGATTTCGAGTTCGTAGGCGGCGACGGCGATGCGGCGGGTGACATGGGGATCCACGTTGCGCGCGCGGAGCAGGCGTTTGATTTCGTTTGCGGCCTTGCCGGCGTTTTCGAAGTCATGTCTGACGACGGGATATTCCCGCAACATATAGAGATCGGTGCCGAAGCCATCTTCGGGCGGGCGGGTGATCTGCCGTTCGAGGCGATTGATCTCTGCTGTCAGCTCATAGAGCAGAACGCGGTTGATGTCGCGCTGGCTGACGAGCCCGACGAGGGTGCGCTCGCGACTGAGGACGGGGAATCGGCCGTATTTATAATTCTCGAAGTAGCGGATTGCGAAGGAGATCGGCATGTCGTCTTCCAACACAATGAGGTGCGTCGACATGTGTTGTGCGCAGGTATCATCGATATAGCCAGCCGTGAGGGCTTGGATGATGTCGTCGATGCTGACGATGCCAAAGAGGCGCCCCTTCTCGGCGATTGGCACGCCGTTGAAGTGGTTGGTGCGCATCAATTCTTGTGCGCGCCGAAGGGTGTCTTTGCGGGTCAGCGTGACGAGGTTACGCGTCATGACATCGCGGACCTTGAGTCGTTGAATGAGCTCCATAATGACGAGCGGGGATGACTCGCTCATGTCGGGGAGTGTCGTCTTGCGACCGGTCACTTCCGGTGGGCTTGTGGGATTCACTTCAGGCATGATTAAAACTCCGCCTCTTTCTATAACTCAACGTTTTTCTTTTTCAAGAGCCGCATGCATTCTCACGCAACTTTCATACTTGCCGTAGGGAGCCGTGACCAGCGAGATACCCAGTCGTTGTGCGACATCAGCCATGGAAGCGGGAAGCGGTTTGTTGTTGTGGACCACGACGCCCATGGCACCGACGATCTGTGCGGTGCGAAGCACCTGATCGCTCGCCAGAGACGTGAGCAGAAGAATGTCATCCGAGTCCACGAGCAACACATCGCTCATCAGGTCGGAAGCCACGACTTGACCGACCTTGCGATCATCCTCTTCTCCTCGAAAGAGCAATTTGCCGTTAAGAACTTCTACTACGTCATCAATAGTCATTGTAAACTCCTTGTCCCGTGCGTCTTGTCGCTTTTTGACATGAAAAAATCTTGGGAATCAAGATACGATTTCACGCCCTTTGAGATTGATTGAGATTATAGCCGTACACGGGGTGGAATGTCACGCATTAAGTCTAGTTAAGTAGCGAGTTGTGAGTAGCGAGTTGTGAGTTGCGAGGCTGGAGAGAGTGAGTAGTGAGTAGTGCGTAGTGCGTAGTTTCCGCTGGGGGCACCCCAGACCCCGTTTCTTGGCGGTTGCGAAGCGAGGTGGGGCGCAGCCGTCTCGGCAAGCCGGGTGATGAGTGTGTAGTGCGTAGTTTCGTTTGAAAA
>CAZUAY010000028.1:0-20755 GCA_964618405.1 uncultured Lentisphaerales bacterium | reverse complement strand
ACAACGCTGCCGCGATGTGCGCATTAGTCGCGAGATTACGCTCCGATATCCCTGCGGACAAGTCTGCCGCTTAACCATCAAACTATTTTGACGCGCACCCCTTGTTCAGCGCCTTGCAGAATAAGAAATAGGCTCTTCCGCAGATCCCAAGTGCCATGGTATTGTAACCGCATGGCAAGAAAACTTCGTGTTCAGTTCCCGGGAGCCGTGTACCACGTGACATTCCGTGGCAACAGTCGGGCTCCGATCTTCGGCGACGATGCCGACCGCATCCGGCTGACGGAGCGAGTTGCGGAAAGCGCCGAAGACTTCGGCGTGCGGGTGTTCATGTGATGACACGATGAATACTTATTTCTTATTTTCAGGGTTGACCCTGTCTCTATTCTGTCTCTATTCCTACGCAAACTGAATAAGCGCTGGGGCAGCTACTTCAAAAGGCACGAAGTCGTTCTGAATCCGGCGTTGATTCAGGCTCCAAAATCTGCAATCGATTACGTGCTCGTGCATGAACTCTGCCACGCTACCTATCCCCACCATTCTGCTGACTTTTACGAATTGCTGGAATCAAAAATCCCCGAGTGGAGAAAAACGAAAAAGAACATGGAACTTCAACTCCTTGGACGCTAAGCGCAGTATTCCCTCTGTGCCCTCTGTGATCTCGGTGGTAGAAATCTCTCCCTCCCCACCCACACTGCATCCGGTAAATCTTGTAATCCTGTCTAAAGCCTTTGCGGCCTTAGCGAGACCTTTGCGATCCTTGCGGTCCAAACTCTCCGCAAAGAACGACACGTTTACGCAAGATGCCAAAGCATTATTTCGTCCAGTCTTTCACGAGTTCTGGAAGACGTGTTAATATTTCTCTTCCGATGAGGACTTCGTCTACATACCCCATGTGCTGCATATCCACAATGCGACAGAGATATGATTTTCCGCATTCCCACCATGTGTAGTGAGCATCAATTATTAGATAATGCAGAATATCCACATTTTCGGTTGCCGCGAGTTCTTCAATTTCCATCCCGTCCAACAAGGTCTCGTAAACGCCATCTGCGACTCGGCTTCCGAATGTCGTTGTATGATAGTACTCTTTGATTTCCCACACAGCCTTAGGATCCAATACTGAGGGAAAAGCTCCATCCATCCTCCGGGCAAACGTACGCAAGGGAATGCCACCATGTGTGACTGTAATAAGAGCACGGGGGTCGTAATTACACGCATGGTTCCCTACGGCAGACTCAATCAGCATGTTGACCATACAGGTAAGGTAAGCGGGCTTTTTCATTTGCCCCTTTTGTTTATTCATCGGCAAAGGGCACTTAGGTTTCAGTTTTCGCTTCAGTGCTCTGAACTCCTGCTCCGCCTGTGTGGCGGTCATCAGGTTCGGCTCCACATGCTTGTGTAAAAGATTTGCACGAAACTCAAAATACTGGGTAAGTTTTGCCCACAATACCTCCCCACTTGGCAAAGTTGCGTCTAAACTTTCAGGCGAGATATTAAGCGCTTTCATTTTCTTTTCAACGACTTCACGGGATGGTACAAGCAGTTCGCCTGCACCCCGTTTGGTATATCCGCATTCTTGCCCGATCAATCGAACGAATGCCCAGAATGACTTTGGCAAATTAAGAAAACGTAAATCAGGTTTCATGGTTTATTGTGTGCTCCTGTAGCAGAACACTGGGATTGATACCCAAGGCTCGGCAGATGTTGATCGTTTCAATAAAAGTTAGAAGTCTTTCGCCCGATTCGTACTTACTCACAAAGGATTGATGAGCGTTCATTTTTTTGGCCAAATCTTCCTGACGCATGCCAACGTCAATGCGAAATGTACGCAATAAATTGCGCAAAGTTTCTTCATCAGCCGAGTATCGATTTCGTTTCATGTATCCTAATATAGGATATTCTTGACATGTATCCCAAATCAGGATATTATATTGGACGTATGAAAGTGAAAGAAGACACATTGGATATGTTCTACGGTACAGCATTTCAGTATGTTGCGCCGTTTAAAACACAGTTACTAAAGTGGATTGGCAATAAGCAGCGTTTCGCTCACGAAATAGCCTCTTACTTCCCAACTGACGTTAAAACCTATTTTGAACCCTTCCTAGGAAGTGGTGCAGTATTAGCGTCGTTGCAACCTCCTTCCGCTTTCGCCTCTGATGTCTTTGGCCCACTCATTGAAATATGGGCAACGTTATCGAGCAACCCAGAAAAGCTGATTCAATGGTACTCAGAACGCTATCAAGAATATTTTTCTCTCGATAAACCACTGGGATATGAGCAAATCAAAGCTCGCTATAACTCGACACCCAACGGTGCCGACCTCCTTTTTTTATGTCGCAGTTGTTATGGCGGCGTTGTTCGATTCAGAAAATCTGACGGCTATATGTCCACTCCCTGCGGAGTACATACACCAATTACCCCGGCATCATTCGCTGAACGTGTCGAGATATGGCATCGTCGCACATCAGGAGCAACGTTCACAAAGCTAGATTTCAGCGACGCCATGGGAAGATCCCAATGCGGCGATCTAGTCTATTGCGACCCCCCTTATAAGCACAGCCAAGCCATTCTTTACCAAGGCCAAGGGTTTGATCTTGCTCAATTGATGCAAGAAATTTCAACGTGTAAAGATCGAGGGGTTCGGGTGGCACTGAGCATTGACGGAGAGAAGAAATCAGGCCTTGTTAAGTGTCCTCTGGACATTCCAGAAGGTCTTTTCGAGCGCGAAGTTCTCCTTGACTGTGGACGTAGTATGCTACGCCGTTTTCAGCGTGCAGGAGAATCACTCGAAGACGAGGTCGTTCACGACCGCCTCCTCCTGACGTATTAATCTCAAGCGTTAAATGTGCAACACGCGTATTCAACTCCTGCTTGACCGTGGTGATGTCCGTGTAACAAAAGTCTTTTGATTGATCTTTGAAGTGCATCAGGGTCAACCCTTGTCTCTACTTTTACAATCACACCCTCACGGCATGTGCACGGCGATATTCCGTAGGCGTACATCCGGCAAGCTGATGGAATCGTCGGCTAAAGTAATAGACATCCGCAAAACCAAGCTCTCCTGCCACTTCTTTGATCGGAAACGATGTCTCGATCAGAAGCCGACAACTGCTCTGAAGCAGAATCATATCGCGATACTCTCGGAACGTCTGCCTCCCATGCTCCTTTGCCCAGTAGCGACGTAGCGTCGACAACGACATTGCCACCGTTTCTGCCATGACCTCGACCGCGAAGCTCCCTGCCAGATTCCCACTCAAATATTCGCGGCACTTCACGAGGGCTGGATGCTCTGGCGTAGGTGATGTCGTCGGACCAAAACTTAAAGCGATAAGATTCCAACAGGCGATATCAATCAGATCCGCATTGATATGCTTTGATGGCGTGATGGCGTTGAGATGCAAAACAGCCGCGACAACGTCTCCACTAATCCTGCGCACAGGAGGACTACCCGGATTAAAAGTTCCTGATTTTTTCAAAATATCGAGAGAGCTCCTCGAGTAGATTAAATAGAGCTCAGACCAAGAGGTTTTCTTTTCAGGGCCGTAGTGCATAGGCGTATCAGGCCATTGCAAAATCACGCATGGCGGTGTCACGGTGTACACGTTACCACCGTAATGGTACTCACCACAGCCGGATAAAATAAATGAGAAATTGCAGGTCCCAAATGTACGATTCACACTATCGCGTTTGTGTGGAGCAAACCCGATTGTTTCCACATGCGGAATCAAAGTGAACCGTCGGGGATACGGAGCAAGGTGAATGACACGAGAATCCATTTATTTGAAGTGATACTCCATTTATTTTCTACAAAATCAAGTCTATCATAGAAGCCAGTTGGAACAAAAGTCAATTTTACACATTGTAACACGAACGGAGAGTCCATGAAAGTAGGTTTAATTGGTTGCGGCAACATCAGCCGCGCGTATCTTAATAACGGCGCTACATTCGCTCAGATGAAAATCGTCGCCTGCGCGGATAGTCGGCCAGAAGCCGCTAACACGTGCGCAACCGAATTTGACCTCCGAGCGATGAGCGTCGACGAGCTCCTTGCCGATTCACAAATCGACACGGTTCTCAATCTCACGACTCCGTCGTCTCATATAGAAATCAACCTCAGAGCTATCGAAGCGGGCAAGAACGTTCACTGTGAAAAGCCCTTCGGCCTTGATCGCGAGGGCGCACGCCAAGTCATTAAATTAGCTGCCACAAAACACCTGCGTGTCGGAAGTGCCCCCGACACCTTTCTGGGTGGAGGGCATCAGACTTGTCGCAAAATCATTGATGACGGACTAATCGGTCGCGTCGTCTCTGGGACCGCATTCATGCTCTGCCATGGACACGAATCCTGGCATCCAGCACCAGCCTTCTACTATCAAAAAGGAGGTGGACCGCTTTTCGATATGGGGCCGTACTACCTCACGGCACTCGTAAACCTCCTCGGACCTGCGAAAAAGGTTACGGCCATCACCACCCGATCCAGCGATGTACGTCAAGGCATCAAAGTCAATATCGGGAAAACCTTCCCCGTCGAAATCGACACACACATCTCCGCCTTGCTCGAATTCGTATCCGGTGCCGTCATCACGCTTATCACGAGCTTCGACGTCTGGAAACATTCTGGTCTGAAGGACATTGAACTACACGGCACCGAAGGCAGCCTCCATGTTCCTGATCCGAACAGCTTCGATGGCGACATTCGCTTCTTCAAAGCAGGGCTCTCGTCGGACTGGGCACCGGCCGAGAACCCTTTCATCTATAACAACAATATGCGAGGCATTGGTCTTGCCGACATGGCGGCAGGCATTGCTGCCAACCGTCCACATCGGTGCAATGGCGACCTTGCGTTCCATGTCCTCGACATCATGTGCGCAATTGGCGAATCGGATCAGACTAACGCTACCGTCTTCATTCAAAGCTCGTGTGAACGGCCTGCGCCACTACCCTTAGGCCTTAAGGCTGGAAACTTAGATTAACAAAGGAAAACATCATGAAAAAAGCATTGATCTTCAGAGGCGGATGGAACGGACACAATCCCATCGAAACATCGGACATCATCGCAGAACGGCTCCGCGCTGCAGGTGTCGCCGTTGACATTTATGACACGAAAGACTGTCTTCTCGATCCGGATTTGAAAACAAAATATAACCTCATCGTTCCCGTTTGGACGATGGGAACAATCGAAAGCGAGGAAAAGAAAGCCCTTCTTGATGCCATTAGCAGCGGGGTCTCCTGTGGCGGCTGGCATGGGGGCATGGGCGATGCCTTCCGCAACGATACGGAATACCAGTTCATGGTCGGAGGTCAGTGGGTTGCACATCCCGGCGGCATCATCGATTATACAGTACAGCTCATCAAAGACCATCCCATCACGGCTGGCATTGCAAAAAAAATTGCAATGCACAGCGAACAATACTACATGCATGTTGATCCCGGCAATCAGGTTCTGGCTACAACGACATTCAACGGCGACCATGCTCCATGGACGATCGGAACGGTCATGCCCGTGATCTGGACACGTCGTTACGGTGCTGGAAAAGTCTTTTACAGCTCACTCGGCCATAACCTTGCGGACTTCCAAAACACCCCGCAAGTCGGCGAGATCATCGTCCGGGGACTACTCTGGTCGCTCGATATGCTTTAGACAAGCGTGTCGGTCTCTTGCAGACGCGGCGTCCTCGTCACGGTTGAGTACGGAAACGGAAAACGAGGATGCCTAAGTTTCAGCTTTCAAGAATGATCGTTTTAATAGTATAATCAGCGTGGTTTCAATAACTTAAATTCAAGCGGTTTCGGTGCCGAGCAAGCGACATCTTAAAAAGGAAGTGTTCTTCTCCGATAACCACAGAACGCAATTCATGGAGATTACCTCCCACACACCGTAACCCAATGAAGCAGAATCAAACAAACAACGGAGCGTCAAGTGATGGATAAGGCCCCTCATGCGTTGAGAAATAATTCGGAGGTTCCAGATTCGAAAAGCTCTCTCACGGGCATACCTGAAGTTGTCACGCGGCGACGGTCTGACCATCGCCGTAGGCGCAACAATCCACAACGCATGAGTTCTCATGAAAAGGAAAAGCAGCTTCGACGCAAGACGAATCTGAAAATCCTCATGTTCACAGCCCCCTGCTTGATGTTAATCGTTGGCGGAATCCTCTGGTTTGTGTCCCATATTAATCCTGATGAGTCGATGCGCCCCAAAGGACTGATCCGACTCTCCTACTCTATGCTGATCGCAGGTGGGTTTTTCTTTGTCTCGGCCTTGTTGGTAGACTGGACAAAAAAAATAATACAATACACAAAAGACAAACGCGACAAAGCAACCACAACGTCGATTCCAACACGCCGACGTTCCACTCACCGTCGCCATCGGCGCGACCGAGAGGTTTAAATCCGCAAACGCGTACGCATTTTGACAACACAACTCGCACTTCTTATACTAGACCATGACTTCAGGTAGACTCATCGGCATGCAGATCGGCATCGACTCCTCGGACGGCGACATCAAAGTCGTCGGGATCTCTCGCGGAGCCGTGATCGTCGAAACTTCCGCCCGAAGCGCGGGGCCAGCCCTTGCAAAAACCCTCACGGAGGGTATCGGATGCACGGCATCGATCATGCCGGGATCCTCCCTTTTCGTACCTCTCAACACACCTGCGATTCAGAGGACGAAACTTGAAAAGATCCTTCCTTCCCTTCTCGACATTCAGGTGCCCTTGCCGATCGCAGACTGCGTGTATGCCTTCATCCGCTATGAAGATACCTACGCCGCATACGCTATCCGCAAGACCGATGTCAAAGCACAGATAGAGTCGTTAGCCGAAAACGGATGCAACCCATGTCGTCTCGTACCAGTGGCGCATGCTACGTGGAGGCTAGTGCGCTCCGAATTTCCGCCCAAGAAAGCGAAGGAGCCACGCGCACTTTTTATCGCAGGTGCACAACAGACCGTGCTCATTTCGGGGCACGGCGACGTTATCGAAAATCAAAGCGTTTTTAAAACGGCGGCATCGGAGCCAACAAGACGGCTCAAACTCGCCTTCGGAGGTGTTCCTCAACATCTCGTTTGCATTGTTGCAGGCGCAGAGCACCAAGGCGTTGTCGATGCGCTTCAAGATCCTGAAGCTCGTCTGTCCGCAAGCATCGCGACGGCTAAGGCTCCCACGTATTTTATCGCTCGCGCATTAGCTCTGGATGGAAAAAACGGCGGCGGGGATGATGACGCCAATCTCCGGAAGGACGAATTCACACATCCGATTTTGCTGCGTCGCGAGAAAAAACCTGCCTACTACCTCAGAACCGCCCTGACACTCGCAACTTTGGCGGTTCTCGCCGCATCGATCCTACTCTTGTCCAACACAAAGAAGGCAGAAGCACATTCAAAAGCTGTTCTGAAAAATCGTCTGAACGCGGTCGCTGGATTTCAGGTAAAGTCAAAAGGACAACGCGCCCTTCAAGACGCCCGCAGTGCCATGCCGCTTCGTCTCGATGAGGCAATTTTGCACAGCATCGAAAATCGGATTCCCCGATGGCTCTCCGCAACCACGACAATCTGCCTGCAACAAAACATTAAGCTGCAGCACCTCTCGATCCGTGCTGATGGTCTCACCGCCTCGGGCGTGGCGGCTTCTGCCAATGCCGCCCACGAGTTCATCGCTACGTTGGCTTCGGCTGGAATTAATGCCACATTGACAGAACCGCCTAAGGCCACAGAAGACGGCACCTTCTCATTCTTCATCATCCCCACAAAACCATGAAGAATCTACTTAAAAAACCCTACAGCCGCCTGCTCATACTCCTCGTCGCGCTATGGTGCATAGCACTGACCATCGCCATGTTTACCGCCAGAAAAGCGGCGCATGCGATGACAACTTGCAGGACAAACATTGAGATGGCCCAATCGCTAAACCCAGAAATTCAATTATTGCGAACTTATGATGAATTCGTTTCAGACCTTACCGAGAAAACTTCTGCTATTGAATCCGCACCTTCATTCCGACAATTAATCGCCAAAAAGCACGCGCCCTCTATGCCGGATTCGCTCGAAGAAAAATCTTCGCTACTCAAATCCTCCGGACTCCATCTGATCACCGTTAGTGCCAAGTGGAACGCTATCCAAGAGGAAAGGCTTTTGACCATTATTGAAATGGCCGATTCCGCGCCAACGCCCTATCGACTCGCAAGCATTACCCTTTCGCCTTCGAATCACGGTAACACAATCAAAGCCGAAGCCACTTTCACGGCCTTCACAAAATAGGACACTCCATGAATAAAAAACAAATTGATTTCCTCAAAGCACTCTGCGAATCCATCACCCCCAGCGGCTGGGAAACTCCAGGACAGCGGCTTGTCGCCGACTATGTCAAGCCCTTCGCCGACCAGGTCTCGATGGACTGCCATGGCAACCTCCACGCCGTGTTGAACCCGAAGGCTCCTTACCGAATCATGGTCGACGCTCATTGTGACGAGATTGGCCTGATTGTCCAGTATGTTGACGACAAGGGTTTCATCTACGTGCAACCCATTGGCGGCGTTAACATGCAACTTTTGCCTGGCGAGCGAGTTGTCTTCCAAGGACCAAAGGGACTCGTCCGGGGCGTCATCGGTCGCAAGGCAATCCACCTTATGTCACCTAAGGAACGCGAGGAAGGCGTCAAAGACATCTCCGACCTCTGGGTCGATATCGGCTCCACCTCGGAAAAACAAACCCTTTCGGTGCTACCCCTCGGTTCATCGGGAATTGTTGAGGCCGGTTGGCGCGAACTCCTCAATGATCGCGTGTCGGCTCGAGCCTTCGATGACCGCGCGGGTGTCTTTGTCGTGATTGACGCGCTCCGGCGTCTCAAAGGCAAAAAACTCAATGTCGCCGTCCACGTCGTCAGCTCCACGCAAGAAGAACTCGGTCTACTCGGATCGACAACAGCCGCCTTCGGTATCGATCCCCATGCTGGAATCGCGGTCGATGTCACCTTCGCCAGCGATGATCCAGGCGGAGTACCCAAAAAAACAGGGACGATCAAACTTGGCGGTGGCCCCGTTCTTGCCGTAGGCCCCACCTACGATCACGCGCTCAACGACTTGATCAGCACGGCAGCCACTGCAAGCAAATCCCCCTTACAAATTCAACCCCGCAACCGCGGCAATAGTACAGACGCCTTCGTAATACGCCAAACACGCTCTGGCGTGCCAGTTGCCCTTCTCAGTATCCCGCTGCGCTACATGCACTCAGCCGTCGAAGAAATATCGCTTGCCGATCTCGACACCTGCTCCCAGCTCATCGCCGACACGATCGCTGCGATGCCCGCCAAGCCTAACCTCGGCGCACGACTGTAGACAAGAGAAGTCGCGAGTGGCGAGTCTTGGTGTAGCGAAAATGGGTAGGTTTGACTACTTGACGCCTTGATGCTTTGACGCAGGACAGAAACTGCACCCTATGCACTATTTCAAGCGAGATTGTCGGAAACTATGCCCTACTCGCCACTCACAACTCACAACTTCTCTCTAGCTACCTGGATGCATCGGCTTCGATCCGCGCTTGCAATGCGGACACTCTTCAGGAGCCCATGTTACGGGCGACATCTGTAACAAAGAAAAATGTGGGATGCCATCGAAGCTCGCTTTTCCGCTACTGCGGTCGACAAGCGTGGCAATGGCAACCACTCGGCCACCATGTTGCTTAACAATATCGATCGTCTCCTGGACGCGGCCACCCCGTGTCACTACATCTTCAGCAACAATCACCGGCTCATCAGGAAGAATACTGAAGCGCCGGAGAACCAGTTTACCATCCTGTTTTTCCGCAAAAATACATTTTTTGTCGAGTGCACGAGCGACCTCGTGTCCAACGAGAATCCCGCCTAGCGCGGGGGAGATGACCGTCACGGCCTCCTTGGCAAGATTTTCAGGAATTAGTTTCGCAAGGGCAACGCAGAGCTTCTCTGCCTGTCGAGGAAAGCGCAGAAGATTCGCGCACTGAAAAAAATCCCCGCTATGAAGACCGGACCGAAGCTCAAAATGTCCGTGTAACAATGCATTCGTATTCGTAAGAACTTCTAAAGCTTCTTGCTGTGTCATGGCAACCGATCAAAATGTTTGTGAGTAAAATCAGCTCCGCACCATTAAGTGCATGCCGATAAAGAATTTTCAAGTATAGCCTTTTCGTTAGGGGTTGAGCAAGAAGTTTGTTCCGCTTCCGCGTAACCGGTCAGTGACGGGGGGTGCCCCCCGTTGACTGCCCGATTACAGTCGCGAGTCGCGAGTCGTGAGTGACACAGACAAATCTTGACATTTTATTCAAGATTAAGGTCGATTCAGACAAACCATTTTTTGGGCGACTTTATGTAATCTTGAAGTTTTATTCAAGATTACATTATCAGGAGGGCGGTACTTCATGCCTCACGTTATGTTGCGTAATCTGGATGGCCTGATGTAAAACTGAAAGAAAAAGGCACTAAAACAAGAGGATGAAACCTAACGCCGCTCGCAACATAAGTCTCGAACTTTGTCGCGAACTTCGTCGAGCCTCCGCGAAGTCGCCTCAGCCCGTTTCGCGACGAGGACACCTCGTTTACAGGAGGAGCCTGCCTGTGCAGGAACGGCAGACGAGCGAAGCAAACGGAGAACGGGTTTTCCAACCCGTTTTCGTACACGGGTTGGAAAACCCGTGCTCCGTTCGTTACGAGCACTGCTTAGCAAAACTCGAAGTTGTGGACAAGAAGCTGGGCTGCCACGCTGCGTGGATTTTAAACCATGAAATACATCTGCCTGTGCCGGCACGGCAGACAAGTGAAACTTCATGAAAAGCTCGGTGGCCTCGGTGTCCTCGGTGGTGATAGAATTTTAAACGTAAAGATCGCTAAATTTACGCAAAGTCCACAGGGAAGATGTTAGGTTTCGGCCTAGATTCTAGCCAATTCCAGTGCCAAGCAACTAGCCCCTAGTTTTGCCACGTGCTACCCAAGGCAGTAATAAACAGTACTCTCGACTCGCGACTCGCGACTGTAATCGGTCAGGCACAGCCCCCTGTGCCTGACCGATTACTCTACTTGATCTCAACCGGCGCGGCAAATCCCCAGAGCTTAGCGATGTTTCGGGGGATATCGATATTATTAATGAGGCCACCAAACAGCTCGGCTGAAGGCCCGAAGGCATAGATCGGCACGGGAACGCCACTGTGGCTCGTTCCTCCGTAGAAAATCACCGGAGCCGATCCAGGAGCCGTACTCTGGGCAGCCATCAAAGACCCCGTCTCGTGGTCTGCCGTGCAGATCACCAGTGTGTCGCCATGTTCAGCCGCATACTCGACAGCAACCTTGACCACCCAATCCGCGTGAATCGTCCCCATCACGGATACGTTGGGGTCGTTCCCATGCCCTCCGTGGTCAGGATAGGTGCTCTCGATCATCATGAAAAAACCGTCGGGATCTTTTGCAAGACGCTCAATAGCAGTCTTGGCCAACTTCGAGAGTGCTACGTCATCAGTCGTGAACACTTTACTCTCCACTTGACCCAGAACCTTACGGGCTTCAGGAACAGCAGCAAAATCTTCAGGCGTCTCGATGAAAGCATACCCTTTTGCTTCCATCTCTTTCTGGAGATTGCGCTGATTTTCTCCCGCTCCATTCTGGGTAAAAAGCCCCCGAGTACCCGCATTTCCAATCAAGACCTCAAAATCGCATGCGGCGGCATCCGCAACGATTTCGGGGGCCATCCCGCGCGCGGGTTGCACCGCAAAAAACACCGCTGGCGTTGCTCCAGAAAGTGGATCGGAAGTGATAATCGCTACCGATTTACCGAGCTCACGTGCCGACTTCGCCACGGACTTCAACTTTTTGCCGCTTGGCGTCATGGCGATTGCACCGTTGTTTACCTTCTGCCCGCAGGCGAATGCCGTACCGGACGCAGCAGAATCCGTCACTGCCGAATTCATAGAGTACGTCTCGCAAAGACCCGCAACAGGCAACTGCTGCATCACAAGGCGTCGTGTGTCACCATGAGCCCACAGCGAGGTGAGATCGTAGGCTCCTTGTCCCATGCCATCCCCGATCACGAGGATGATGTTTCGCGGCGCTTTTTCGCTTATTTTCTGAACGAGAGGTGCAGACAGAGCTGGAGCAGTGAATGCTTTGGAAACCTTCCAGTCTGGCCGGATCGGCATGAGTGCTCTGTCATCGCCAATGGCGGCCGCAACGACCATCCAAACCATTCCTGACGATTCGAATGTAACCGACTTCAGCGTGGCTCCTTGCTTAAGCAGAAACTTCGAAACAAACAGCGAAACCTGCGTATTACCGTTGTACACCGTCCAGCATCGAGCAGCGTTTGCACCGCTCTTCGCCTGCGTCCACTCCATAACATCTCGACCACCACGGATGTGCCGCTCCTCCACCGTGCCATCGGCGTAGTTGAATTTGAGTAGCGCCAGAATGTCATTTTTCATGGGACACCAAGCACCCGCATGAAGCAAATAAAAAGCGTGCTCGTCGTTCGTAGACGCTACAGCGAGCGCTACCGTCTTCGGCAAATAATCGCGTTGCGGTCCACCAAGAACAATGCAGGACTTTCCACCCGTCTCTTCATCGGAAAGAATTTCGAAATTAATTCCCGACGCCTCGAGCTTTCCAGGCTGGATCACGCGCAGATCATTTCCTCCCTGATCGGTCCACCCACCTTGCTTGTCGTCGGCGACCTCATCAGCAAACGAAGTGTTCGCGGCTGAACCGAATGGAACTGGAACCACACGACCTCGAACTGGGGAAGAGATCCACCCAGTCAGAACCACCACCAACAACAACAATGTTTTCTTGCTCGTCATAAAATAATCCTCCCAGCAACTACGCGTACGGTATGCGTCGATAACGCTTCGATTCTATCATAGCCTATTTCAGGGCTCAAGAACCGTTTGTCGATACTGCTTACGCATACACTCGAGAATGGTCGTAGCACTCTCAGACGAAATGCGATAATACATCTGCTTGCCGTCGCGTCGTGCCACAATGACATTCGAAACACGCATCTTGTTGAGATGCTGGGAGACGGCGGCCTGCTGGCCGCCGATCCCCTCCGTAATCACGCTAACGGAACTTTCTCCATTCAAATCTAAAAACTCCAAGATACGAATGCGCTGCGCGTGACCGAGCAATTTGATCGTATCCGAAACCTGAACAATAAAACTTTCCGGAAGCGTTTGTTTTTTCATAGAATACACCCTAGATAAAGAGCGTGTTATTGCTGTGCTTGGCCATCTCAACAAAGCTCGCGACGCCAGCCACTTCATCAACCTCGATCAGCTCCTCACGCGTGACGCCCATAACGCCCATGGCCATATCGCATGCGATGAACTTAACGCCAAGCTCATGCGCTTGGCGCAGGAGATCCGGCAACTTCGTTACATTCTGCGAAGCCATGACCTGCTTCATCATCATCGTTCCCATGCCACCCATGTGCATTTTTGAAAGCGTGAGCTTGGATGCGCCCTTAGGCAACATCCACCCAAACATTGTGGACATAAAGCTCTTCTTCACCGCTGGTGCTGGATTCTTGCGCAGCACGCTGAGTCCCCAGAACGTAAAGAAGATACCAACCTTCGCTCCGGAGGCCGCCATGCCGCAGGCGATGATCAACGCCGCCATTGCCTTGTCCAGATCGTTGCTGAAGAGCACAATGGCCGCAGCATGACCCGTCTGCCCCTGCACCAATGCCGCAGACGCCTGGGGCGCTGCATCCACCTTCCGAATAACCGCTTCCAAATGGTTAACCTTCTTCTCGACACCAACGAGCGTGTTCCCCGTTGAGGCGATCCAGTTCCGCAAGTCGGGTTCGAAGGAAAGCATAGCAAGCAGCTTCACCGTCTCGCCTGCATCCATGCTATCAAACTGCTGCTTCATTCGAACGACGGGACCCGGACAAGCCAAGGCTCGAACATCAAGCTCTGGAGACGCGAACGCTTCGAGTGTGCATTCTTTATCATTACAAATGGCCGTTTTCTTCGCGGGAATAAAAGGTGCTGGATTAAAATATTTCCAGGTCACGTAGCCACCTGAGAGGTTGAATGCTTGGAAGCCGTTTTGCTGAAGAATCCGCTCGCCGAGATAACCTCGGAGTCCGACCTCGCACAAGACCACGATTTCTTTCGACTTGTCCAATTCACCCATCCGTTCACGCAGCTTGCCAAGCGGAATGTTCACTGACCCCGGAATCACACCGAGAGCGGTTTCCTCAGGTTGTCGCACGTCGAGAATAATGGCGGTCTGAGGAATAGCATCGCCATGCACGAGTCTGGTCTCCCCACGCAACACATTATCCGCAATCATGCCAGCGAAATTAATCGGATCTTTCGCCGAACTATACGGTGGAGCATACGAAAGTTCTAGCTCGCCAAGTTCGGTTGCCGAAACGCCGCTTCGCATAGCACCTGCAATCACGTCAAGACGCTTATCCACGCCCTTGTTTCCAACGATTTGCACTCCCAAAATTTTGTTGTCTGGGGAAAAGAGGAACTTCAGCCGCAACAGGGTTCCCCCTGGATAATACGCGGCGCTGGATGCCGGATGTGCATAAATTTTATGGTAGGCAATGCCCATTTGTTTCAGCCGACGCTCCGTATAGCCAACGCTTCCCGCAGAAAGCGTCCCCACCTTAAGCACGGAAGTTCCATAACTGCCGAGATAGCGCGAGGAGCGGCCCACCAAATTATCCGCCACAATACGTCCTTGTTTGTTCGCGGGGCCAGCAAGCGGAACCGCCGTCTTGCCACCGAACACAGGATCCACTACTTCCACAACGTCGCCAGCCGCATAAATGTCGGGATCAGACGTTCGCATAAATTCATCCACCACGATATGTCCTCGCGAGCCCAACTCCAACCCCGCTGTCTTGGCAATTTCGGAATTCGGCTTAACCCCAACACTCATGATCACAATGTCGGCGGGGATCCGTTCCTCATTGTTGAGCACGACTGAAAGGGCATCCGCAGCGCTTTCGAAGGCCACTACTTTGTGGCCTAAGCGCAAGGAAATACCGGCCGCAGATAATTCTTGAGCCAGTGGCGTGGACATCTCTTTGTCGATGGTCGGCAACACTTGATCTAAGAGTTCAACGATGGTGACGTCAAGTCCGCGTTCATTGAGATTCTCTGCCGTTTCAAGTCCAATAAACCCAGCACCGATCACAACCGCTCGCTTCGCGCCCGCGTTCACCTTTGCCAATACCGCATCCATATCGGGAATCGTCCAGAGACGCGTCACTCGCGGATCATCAGAACCGGGCAACGGCATCATCAGGGGAGAAGACCCTGTGGCGATCACGAGCTTGTCGTAGGTCTCAACGTACTCGCCCGCAGGCCCGCGCACCACAACGGACTTCGCCGCACGGTCAATTGAAGCCACCTCGCTGTTGTTACGCACATCAACGTTGAACCATCCCTTGAACTTCTCAGGCGACATAACCACGAGAGAATCACGATTGGGGATAACGCCGCCGACATGGTACGGAAGCCCACAATTTGCGTAAGAGATGTACTGGCCTCGCTCAAAAAGCACGATCTCCACCGTCTCATCTAGCCTCCGTAATCTCGCCGCTGCTCCTGCACCTGCTGCTACGCCACCTACGATCACTACTTTCATATTCAGAACTCCGTATAAAATCATTTGTTTTGGAAATGGCGGCTTAATGTATCACAATATCATGATATGTCAATATGATAAAATTCGAGATAGACGACAGGGGCGCATCCTCGTTCCGTTGACCTGTCCGTTTGGATTTTCTCAGAGGCACCACGTTTACTCGAAAGCGGCGTCGCGCGGAATACCGCTTGCCGCCGCACTCCAAAATCGGCCATCTTGGCGTGCGGTGACAACCGAAGGGCGGCACCGCTTTTCGCATGTCTGTCGGCGGCGTATGTCTTCGGCTTGCAAACCCATCGCCTATGCGAGTCAACGGAACGGGGATGCGCCCAGACGAACCCGGTGTCGCAACTCGCGACTCGCTAGTTAATCATTTTTTCTCGGCAGGCTGAAGCGACACGCTGGGCACTGATCGAGGCCAAGGCTGCCACAGCCGCCGCAGATTGTCGGGGCACATCTCGAGAGGCCTTCACGCCTTCAGCCTGAATAATCGTCGCGTTAGCACCGATAGGCCCGGTCGTCTCCGGGTCGGTAAGCCCGTAAACGGCAACCACCGGCACGCCCGCCGCTGAAGCCAAGTGCATACCGCCACTATCGTTGCAAATTACGAGACGGCAGTTCCCGAGTAAAGCGGCAAACTCAGAAAGACCTGTCCTCCCCGCAACTGAAACCGCACGGTCACCAATCGTATTGGCAACTGCCTGACAAAGATCGGCTTCTGCCTTAGCGCCGGTGACAATAAATCGCACAGCAGGATTTTCCGCTAAAATTAGTTTCGCCGCTTCGGCGAAAAACGGCCACCGCTTGGACTCACCCCGTGCCGCGCCAGGAATGATGCACACTGGAATGTCATTTTGCGGCAGTCTCAGCTCTTGCAAGAGCGCAGGCTTTGGCGGATGAAAACCTGTTTCGGAAAGATCGCCCTGAGCTTCGCCGCAGAGAATCTTCATGTATTCCAGCGACTGATGTAATTTCCCAGACGCTTTCTCTGTCTTGAATGAGACGGGATCGTTGACCATCAGGCTACGAGCATGGAAAGCCGTGCCACGACGTTCTGGAATACAGGCGAGAAAAGGAATTAGCGCGGAGCGGAATGAATTTGGCAAGATAAACGCTTGAGCAATTTTGAGTGAGCGCAACTGGCGCGCCATGGCGAAGGTTGCGACGTTGCCTGCGCCAAGTTCGAGGATTTCATCAACCGAGTCGTGCATTCGCCAGAGCGGAGCAACGGAAGGTTTGGCCAGCATGAAAATGAACGCGTCGGGGTTGTTGAGGCGAAATCGCTTCACCGCCGGCATCGCCATCACGGCGTCGCCGAGCCAGTTAGGGCTCACAATGAGAACAGTAGCACGTAGCATGGAAAATTAAATCTTGTTAATCGTGTAATCGTGTCTAAAAATCGCAACGGCTGACTAGTCCACCGATTCCGTTTCGACGCCAGGATGTTTTTGCAAATAGGCAAGCACCTTGCCTGCATTAAATGTTCTCTCCGGCGTATCAATGCTTAGCCTGATGTGAAGGCGATCCCCCACGCGAGCCGAGGAGTAGGAAGTAATGGAACGACCTTCTCGAGAGAGTTCTTCCGTGACGACTTCTGCCGTCGCCTGACTATCGGCGTAAAAGACAACAAGCGTTTCTCGCTTCACACGACCCATTCGACGGGAAACGCGACCCAATAGTTCAAACCCCGCGAGGGTCAACAGCGTCGTAGCCAAAGCCATCCCATACAAGCCCGCACCGACAGCCATGCCGATCGCGGCAGTCGTCCAAAGCCCCGCCGCCGTCGTTAAGCCCACAATAAAACGCTTCTGCAACACGATCATGCCAGCACCGATGAAGCCAATTCCCGAAACGACTTGTGCAGCAACGCGACTCGTATCAACGCCGACCTGCAACTGAGGCCCATAAACGTTCATTAAATTCACAATGTTGTCGGTGAAGCCATACTGCGACACGACCATGAAAAGCGAGGAACCTAGGCAAACGAGAAAATGCGTTCTAAGTCCGGCCTCTTTGGCTCGGTACTCGCGCTCAAGCCCAATAACGCCGCCGCAGAATCCCGCAACAAGCAACCGCAACAAAAGCACTATTTCAAAATTCACCTATACTCTCCTTTTCATTTCTCGCTATACATTTTTATTTTTCGCGGGTCCTATTTCGTTCCAAAAAGCCGGTCGCCTGCATCACCAAGACCTGGAACAATGTATTTATTTTCATCAAGTCGCTCATCGACGCTGGCGGTGTAGATCGTCACGTCCGGGTGTTCCGATTCGAGTCGGGCGATGCCTTCGGGACAAGAGACGACGCAAACGAAAAGGATCTTATTAAATCCCTTACGCTTCAGGAGCGACACGGCTGCCGTAGCCGAGCCGGCGGTAGCGAGCATGGGGTCGATGACGACTGCAACCGTGTCTGGTAGCGCTACAGGAAGCTTAGCGTAATACTCGACAGGCTGTGCGGTTTCGTGGTCGCGATAGATACCAAGGAAACCGACACGCACATTCGGAACCATATCCATGATGGCATCCATCATGCCGATGCCAGCCCTAAGGATGGGAACCAAGACGATTTCGCCTTTTACGCGTTCGCATTTTGCCACGGCGAGCGGTGTCTCCACCTCGATTTCTTCCGTCGGAATTTCACGCATCGCCTCGTAGGTCAGAAACATCGAAATTTCGCCGATGAGCTCTCGGAAGAGTTTGAAGCCCGTGGTCTTATCGCGGACAAGCGAGAGTTTGTGTTTGACCAGAGGGTGTGTGACTTCCACGTGCATTTAATTATTCCTTGTTTTTCCTTGAAGCCCCGCCTCCCCTGTTGGAACGCGTGACCTCCGACGTACGTCCCATTTTACGGTACAGCCGCGAATGAATCAAGCCAACAATGTGGGTGTACCGATTTGGCCAATCTCGTCTGGATTCTATCTGCTAAAATAGGCGAGACCGCCAGACGAAATCTTTTTTCCGGTAGAATTACCCAAACAATCATATCCTTCTAAAGCCGAGGAACTCATGGCTTCAGCAGTGAGGTTTAAGAGAATTATCGGCCCCCTAAAATCAGAGAATCCATCTAGGGCTTCAGATAATCTCCACGTATCGTTAATAAATACAACTAATTCTTTGCCCGTAGATACCGTGATCCAACTGACAGCTCCGTTATGGTAGTTGATATCCCACCGACCATTTTTAAAGGTATCGAGATGTTTTTGATAGAATGCTAACCAGCTCGTAATGATCGTCTTTTCTGGCTTCGTGAGTTTATTCAAATCCATGGATACCATTGGCACGCCCACAAGCGAAGCCATGAGATGACGTGAAATATTCTCTGGTGTTTCGTTGGGGTGCCAGTAAGCAGGATCAGCATGGACCGGCACTCGGTCGCCAAGACTCATGCGAATTTGTGCGAGGCGCTGGAAATTATCGATAAAATCAAACGGCACATCGCCTGCTCGGAACTGCGTTGCAAACGGCAACATTCCAATTGTGGCGTAACTTTGCCGGAACTCAATCAGAGCGTCACTCTTATGAGCGCGAATGGCCGCAGACAATGCTGCGATAAACTTATGGGTTTCTTGTCCTCGTGGTTGCTCTGGGTTTGTTGGAACAGAATCAAGAAAATCTATTTTTAAGCCGTCAAGGTAATAATCTTTCATCAGTCGGCTGATTTTCTCAATAACAACCTGTCCTGCAGCTTCATGTTGGGGGTCAAAGCAATAACAGCCTTCGTGATAATCACCGCTAACGGAATCTTTGATTTCTTGATAGAGCTTACTCTTAGCGCCAATTAAAATCGGAGTTACCCAAAGCATATAGTTCAAGCCCAATGCCCGAACACGCTGAACGTGGTTTGCGAAATCTGGAAATTTTTGCGTAGAAAGCTCCCAATCTCCAATCAGTTCATACCAGTCGGTGAGTGTTGTGGGCGTCACTCGTTTCATTTCGTCAAAACACCAACCATCATCAATAATCAACGTTCCAAAACCAAGTTCCGATGCCAGTTGGGCGTTTTGTTCCACCCACGATTGCGTTACCGCGGCGTGAACGGCATACCATGAACAAAAAACCGGTTGCCAGGCCGCCTCTGGAAATGTAGGCAACGGCAATTTGAGTGTCTCGCGCCAATCGCCGAGACATCGCGTCCACGGCTGATCACGACGATTAACCACAACTTCGAACGGCACGGTTTCGGGTGTCACCGCGATAGTAATCGTAATCTCGTACTGACACTTTTCTTGATTCATCTTCGCGGTGATCAGCGTATCGTCTTTGAGATTGCTCAAGCCAATTGAACAACGATTCTGTTGAGCGCTATTGAGAAACGCAAGGAATGGAAAATTACATTGTGCGGAACTTTGAGATTCGATAACCCACGGAATTCTATTCTCTGGCGTACGATTTTTCGGTATCCAATAACTTTGAATATCAATGATGGGAATGTTGATTCGAAGTTTAACTCTCTTTTCATCTAGGGCAGGAGTAAGAGAGATTGCTTCAAACGCTTCAGTGATCGCTCCGGCTGATTCCCAAATTCCATTCTTTAAACGTTCTATCTGCATAAAATAACTCCATTGATTCACGACATACCTCCCATTTTACGACACGGGCTCGAATGAATCAAGCGAACAATATCGACGCGTGCGATTCTGGGTTCGGGGTTTGCGTCAAAATAGTCTGACGCGCACATGAGCCAGCTTACCGCGCGGCGCGACCGCGGAAAAACGATGAGGCAACTTTCTCGAATCTTGACGAAGTTATAGACAAGCAATTTTTTTAAACTATTGGAGCAGCAACAAACGTATATAATAAACGTGACCAATGCTCAGCTTTTTCCCCTCAGAACCCCTCTCCCTACCATCTGCGTCAATCTGCGTAATCTGCGGACAAAACTTAACCATGTAATGCCTCTTCCACAAAGCTTTCCGTGTGCTTCCGCGGCTAAAGACTTTAACGCAAAGGGCGCAAGGGGAGCGCGAAAGGCGCAACCCTTTTTGTGAAGCTTTTTTTCAGGAAATCTGGAACAGCAGCGATCATGGGAAAGTTGTTGAAAATCAATTTTGGATACTGAATCCTGCCTCCTGAATTCCTCGTGTTGCGCTTCGTAGCTGTGTTTGCTAAAATGAGAGCAACAAGTGG
>CAZUAY010000027.1:0-21091 GCA_964618405.1 uncultured Lentisphaerales bacterium | reverse complement strand
GGCGCGGCCGCGCGGAGGGCTTGCCTGTTTGTCGTTTGCACAGGCTGGAAGCATCGGCTCCCAGTGGCTCAATCTCAGCGATTACTTCGAAATTTAATTTATCTATTGCCTAAAACCGGATTATCTTGCTATAATTTGAGGTTCTTTATCTTTTCCCGTGGGTTCGGGGCATCCGAACGGGATATCAATACCTCGGATGGAGTCGTGAGTTGCGGCTCCATTATTCCGAAGATCATTAACTCAACCCAAAATGCCCAAAAAACAATGCTCAAGAAAAAAGACGCAAAAAATCCTGAAAAGCTCCAAGAATTAGCTGAACTTCTCGACGCCACGCTGAAGCAAGCGGCTGAGAACAGGATTGTAAAGGGAATGGTGTTGGAAGTCAGACCTACTGAAGTTCTGATCGATGTCGGCGGCAAGTCGGAGGGCTCTGTGCCTGCGAACGAGTTCGAAGACATCACGCTGGTGAAGGTCGGCGACGAAGTGGACGTTCTCGTCATTCAAGCTGAGAACGATGACGGGATGGTGGTGCTGTCCAAGAAAATGGCCGACGATAAGATCCGCTGGGAATCTGTTCTTCAGCGCTATGCAGAAGGTTGCGTCGTTTCGGGCGTTGTTAAGAATCGCGTACGCGGTGGGTTGCTGGTCGATGTTGACGGAGTCGAAGCATTCCTTCCCGGTTCTCAGATCGATGTCATGCCGGTTCATAACACCGACGATTACATGGGCAAGACTTTTGAGTTTAAGCTCATCAAAATTTCAAATGATCGCCGTAACATCATTCTCTCGCGCAGAGAACTTGTTGAGGAGCGCCAGTCGTCGAAGCGACAGGATCTACTCGGTACACTGCTTCCGGGTATGCGTTGCAAGGGCAAGGTCAAGAACATCACTGACTTCGGCGTCTTCGTTGATCTTGATGGCATCGATGGGCTCCTGCACATCACCGACCTCTCGTGGGGCCGTGTCAAGCATCCGAGCGAGGTTGTTCAGGTCGGCCAAGAACTTGATGTCGTCATTCTCGACATTGATATGAGCCGCGAACGTGTCTCTCTTGGCCTCAAGCAAGCTCAGACAAATCCCTGGGACGACATTGAAATGCGCTACCCGGTCAACAGCCGCCTCCGTGGCAAAGTTGTCAACCTGGTTCCTTACGGTGCTTTCGTAGAGATTGAAGACGGGATTGAAGGTCTTGTTCATGTATCCGAGTTCTCGTGGACTCGCCGCATCGCACGCGCATCTGATGTGTTGAATATTGGCGACGAGGTTGATATTGTGGTGCTCAGCGTGAACAAGGACGAACAGAAGATCGCCCTCGGCATTCGCCAGACTGAAGAAAACCCATGGGATACGGTTTCCGATCGTTACCCCGTAGGAACTCGCGTCAAGGGCAAAGTTCGCAACTTTACCTCATACGGGGCCTTCATTCAGTTGGAAGATGGCATTGATGGGATGATCCACGTTTCAGATATGAGTTGGACACGCAAGATCAACCACCCGACCGAAATCCTGCAAAAAGGGCAGGAAGTCGATACCGTGGTTCTCGAAATCGATCCTTCAAACCAGCGTATCTCGCTCGGCCTGAAACAGGCACAGGAAGATCCTTGGAGCAATATCACTGCGCACTACACCGTCGGACAGATGGTTAAAGGCAAGGTTTCTAAAATCGCTTCTTTCGGCGCCTTCATTGAGCTCGATGGTGGAGTAGATGGTCTTGTCCATATCTCGCAGATCAGTGATGATCACGTTGAACGTGTCAAGGATGCGCTTAAAGTCGGTCAGGAAGTCGAAGCTCGTATTGTGCGGATTGATCGCGACGAGCGCCGCATTGGACTCAGCATGAAAGCCCAAGGAGGCGAGGATGAGGACTTTGAAATTCCCGCCGAGTACAAAACTGAGCAGAGCCTAAGAGTCGGACAGAACATTGTCGGGTTGGCCTCCGCGTTTGACGAAGCTTTCGCTACAGGCGGCGAAGAATGGACGCCAGGAGACGAGAAGCGAGGAAGTAAGTAGAACAAGTAGAGCGGTTTTAGACCCTCATTATGAAGACGGCGTAGGCGTGAGCTTGCGCCGTCTTCTTTGCGCACGGCTAAAATGTAGTAACCGGTTAGCGACTGGGAAAGAGCTTGGGGTCATCAAAGTTTGAGGAAAAACTGTAGGAAATTTGGTTTTTATCCTAATCGTAATCGTAATCCTAATCGTAATCGTTGCCTATAATTCGAGTTTCGCTAAGCAGTGGTCGTAACGAACGGAGCACGGGTTTTCTAACCCGTGTACGAAAACGGGTTGGAAAACCCGTTCTCCGTTTGCTTCGCTCGTCCTCGTCCTTCTCCTCGATCCACTCCAGTAAATCCTCAGCCACTCCTTTATTTCTTCGCGCTTTCGCCTCTTTGCCGTTCCTGCACAGACAGGCGTCTCCCGTAAGACTTCTCCTGTTTTCGACAAAGCTAGCGACAAAGTTCGCGACGAAGTTTTTTGGGGATGCAAAAAGTTACCGCATCATTTTTTCACGCTAAAAATATAATTTAAACAAAATCTATGTTTTATGGTTGCCGTGAATGCCTAGCTATGCTAATCTTTATCCCGTTCCAATTATTTAAAGAGTTTTTTCCGAACGCAATTTAAAATTTGGACTCAACGTGAGGATTCTTATCATGAAACTGCAGACTAAACTAATCAAAATATCACTTCTCGCTTTTACAGGGTTCCTTTTCGCTGGCTGTATGACTCCTGAGCCAACTCCTGAGGGCAAGCTGTACATTCGAACACTGATTGATGGTAAAGACACCCTCTATATCAAGGGGGATGAAATGTGGTTTGTTCATCAAGCCTATCAGTTGCCGGGTAAATGGGCGGGAGAAGATCTGCCGACTTATATCAATAAAGAGCAGGAGTGGGAACTGGAGTGGAACGGTACTCTCAGCAATGTAGCTAAGATTGAAAAGCCTGAGTCTGCTCTGCCGACAACCGGAACCTGGAACGCTGAGAATATGGCGGTGAAGTTCTATACCGCTGGGTTTGGGGTTCCAATGGTGAAGGAGTATCCAGCAGTTGAGAACAATTACACGCTCATCATTGATTTGGATGATATCGAGCCTCTCGGAGCGCATTGGTTCTGCATCGACATCGACTGGGATGAGTCTGCAGAAAACTAAGGTAGCTAGACTGAAACCTCTGCGCTGAATTGAATGTCAGCCGAATGACCCGGCACGTGTGTGTCGGGTTTTTTTGTTTTAACAGTCCTTCTGTTTCCGTGAGTGGTGGCGAAAAGTTTTCGTATGAAAAGCGCGATTGATAAAAACAGTTCGATTCTAAACGAAGCTTCTCTCTCGGCGATTAGCGTCGAGGGCGCACGGGTGCATAATCTCAAGAACATCTCCGTCACGATTCCGCGCAACCAGCTTACGGTCATCACCGGCGTTTCCGGTTCTGGGAAATCGTCACTGGCCTTCGACACCCTCTTTGCGGAAGGGCAACGGCGTTACTTGGAGAGCCTCCCCGCGTATGCGAGGCAGTTCCTCGATCAGATGGATAAGCCGGATGTGGATTCGGTGCGCGGGCTCTCTCCGGCGATATCGATTGAACAGCATGCCTCTACGCCAGGACCGCGCTCAATCCTCGCCACGACAACCGAGCTGCATGATCACCTCCGGCTCTTGTTCGCCTACATCGGCATTCCGCATTGCCATGTTTGTGGGAAAGTTGTGGGTGCCACCAGCGCGGAAAATATTGTTGAAAAGCTTCTCGATAATCCCGATGGAACGCGGTTGACTATTCTCGCCCCGCTCCGCCGTAAGAAGAGTCGCTTGAAGATGGCGCAGTGCGTGGAGGAAGCAGCGAAAGCGGGTTTCGTGCGCTTGCGCGTGGATGGCAAAATCCATTCGCTTGAAGATATTCAAGTAGAGGGCGACACGGAAAAATCTGTCGTCGAAGCAGTGGTGGATCGCATTGTCATCAAACCCGATGTGCGTCGCCGCATCACGGACTCTGTCGAATTGTCGCTCTTGCATGGCAAGGGCTCGCTCTGTGTTCTCCGCGCGAGAGCAGGCGAGAAAGAAGTTGTGGAGAACTATAGCGAGCGTAACGAATGCTCGGATTGCGGCATTTCGTTCGAAACGCTCAAGCCCGCGAGCTTTTCTTTCAACAGCCACATCGGTGCCTGTCCGGTTTGTCAAGGTCTTGGCAAAGAGGCGTATTTCGAAGAAGCACTGGTGGTGCCAGACGACTCGCTTTCTTTGGCTGCTGGTGCGATACGCCCGTGGCGTCGGGGCCCCAAACGCCTCGTTGGCTCTTTCAATATGATGCTCAAATCCGTTGCGGCGTGGCAGGGTATAGACCTTGCCACACCGTGGCGCGAGCTTTCTGAAGAAACGCGAAACATTATTCTTTTCGGTTCTGGCGAAGAAGAACTCGTGATTACGAAAAAAGTGCGCAGCAACATCCGCCGCTCGAAACAAGTTTACGAGGGCGTGATGCCGAATTTGATCCGCCGTCTTCGCGAGAGTGAATCGGAGTCGATGAAGACGGTCTTGCGCAGCTTCATGTCACGGCGTCAGTGTACGGCCTGTGGCGGACTTCGGATGCGTCCTGAAATTCTCGCTTGCCGCATTCCGCATCCGGGTGATGCAGATGTGAACATTGCCGATTTGCTCGGGCGGCCCGTTGCTGCGCTGCGTGGCTGGGTCGAGACCCTGCCCCTGAGCCCCAATCAACATATCATCGCGGACAACGTGGTGAATGGTCTCAAGGATAGGCTGGACTTTCTCATTAACGTGGGGCTAGGCTATCTGACTGGGGATCGCGAGAGCGCAACGCTCTCGGGTGGCGAGATGCAACGCATCCGGTTGGCTTCCCAAATCGGAACCGGGCTTTCAGGCGTGATGTACGTTCTGGATGAACCGACGATCGGATTACATCCGCATGATAACGAGATGCTCATCGCCATGCTCCGTAAATTACAGAGAAATGGCAATACGCTGATCGTGGTGGAGCATGATGAGGCGATGATACGTCAGGCGGATCATGTCATCGACATCGGCCCAGGGGCTGGCAGACACGGTGGGAACGTGACCTTCGAAGGTTCTGTGCAAGATCTTTTGAAGAGCCGAGATTCGCTCACCGCCCGCTTCCTCACGGGCGCTGAGAAGCCTTGTATTCCGCTACAACATGCACCGGATGGGCGCTATTTGACGGTAACGGCTGCGGCTGTACATAATTTGAAGCAGGTGACAGCGAAATTCCCGCTCGGATGCTTGACCGTGGTGACGGGCGTCTCGGGCTCAGGTAAATCCTCGCTTGTCGATGATGTGCTGCGCCATAATCTTGAAGGCTATCTCGCGCGTCCGTATCGCGATCGCAAAAACTTCGTGTTTACCCGATGCGAGGGGATCCTCGGTGTAGAGCAGGTGGATAAACTGATCGTGATCGACAAATCACCGATAGGGCGCTCTTCACGTAGCAACCCCCTGACGTACACGGGGGCGTTCGACACGATTCGCAAGCTCTATGCTGCAACGGCAGCGGCTAAGGCGCGTGGGTATACGGTGAGCCGTTTCAGCTTTAATGTGAAGGGCGGACGCTGCGAGGTGTGCAAAGGGGACGGGCAAATTCATCTTGAAATGAGTTTTCTTCCCGATGTTTCGGTTACCTGCGAGCAGTGCGGTGGTCGGCGATATAACAAGGAAACGCTCGAAGTCCATTACGCGGGGCGTTCGATCGCCGATGTGCTTAATCTTACCGTTTCTGAAGCAGTAGAAGTTTTTGCTAATGTGCCGGCGCTGGCGAGAAGGCTCAAGACGCTGGAAGATGTAGGGTTGGGGTATTTGCAGCTTGGCCAATCGGCGGCAACGCTATCCGGTGGTGAGGCGCAACGCTTACAGCTTTCGACCGAGCTTTCGCGTCCGCCCGAAAAACATACCGTTTATATTCTTGATGAGCCAACCACAGGGCTGCACTTCGACGATGTTCGGAAGTTGCTGATGATACTGGTGCGGCTACGCGATGCGGGGCATACGGTGATCGTGATTGAGCACAACCCCGATGTGATGCGCGCTGCAGACTGGATCATTGACATGGGGCTGGGGGGTGGCGATGCGGGCGGCGAGGTTATTGCCTGCGGGCCGCCGGAAACGGTGAAGCAGTGCGCCGCATCGTTGACCGCGGCGTATCTTTGATGATACGCCGCCCGCGAAGATACGCCGCCCGCAAGCGGCGGCGCTCAGCTACTGCGACGGCGCTCAGCTACTGCTACCTGCAATGGCTTGGGCGAGGGCGTTGTTGGCGTGGCAGTTTTCGTAGCTGATGGGTGAGGGGGGTACAGAAGCGGGGAAGGCAGAGAGCACGAGCATTTTGCTGGTGGCGATAGCTTCCACAGCGAGGCCATTTGGCTTATAGCCTGTCATGCCGTACGGGAGCATGCAGATGAGGCGCGTACGCGGAAGCAAAACAATGCTTTTTAAAACCTCTCGTTCGCCAGGCGAGATGAAACCGCTGATGGGAACCGCACCGTTTTTAACCGCGTCTATGATCCGGCTTATTTCGGCGTTGAGCGCGCTGCCCGTGGTTTTACGGCTTATAATGATGGGCATCAGCATTGGGTAATCGAGCAGCGCCATATCCCCCATCGCGCTCCACTGCAGGGCACACGTGCCGCCGCCAGGTAGCTGAGCGCCACCGCTGCCAGGTAGTTGAGCGCCGTCGCTGCCGGGTAGTTGAGCGCCGTTGCCGCCAGGTAGTTGAGCGCCGTCGCTTGCGCACGGCGTATTCCCCAACCTCCAGTGCGTTACCGCTTGGTGCTTCATAAACAGCGCGCGGTTATCATGCCGGAGCTGCCAGCGCTTCGGGTTGTCGGAAACGTAGTTTTTAAACGCTCGGAACATTTCTGCATTCAGCGAGACCCAGTCGTGGAAGCCTACTTCCCAAACCTGAAGCGCGGTGTTGTTTTCGAGCTTTCGGACGGCGTGTGTAACACGGCCTTTTAGGCGGGATACATGCCAGTCGAGGCTCTTTCCTCCTCCATCTTTTACAACAAGCGTGCCGTGAAAATGATCGGGCATAATCGCGCTGGCTTCCAGCGAAATGGATGGCGCTTCCTCTCCGAGTTTGAGCCAAGCATCCTGCAGGGCGTCGCCAGCTGGCGTACGTACAACGCGCCCATCTTTGATGCTTGAAAAGAGGGCACGACGCGGTTCGGTTACGAGGGTTACCATGTAGAAACCCTGTTTTGTGTAATCGTGTCCGAAAAGACGTCCGTAGTTCACAGAAGCTCCTTTGTTTTTAGAATACAATCCGGGGCTCGGCAGCGAGCAGGGTCTTCGTGTAGGCGTGGGTGGGGGAGGCGAGGATGGTCGCGGCAGGGCCTTCTTCGATGATGCGGCCTTCGTGCATGATGGCGATCCGGTGGGCGACGCGGCGGACAACGCCAATGTCGTGCGTGATGAAGAGATAAGCCGGCTGGAGCTCGCGCTGGAGCTCGGCGAGTAGATTGAGCACTTGGGCTTGCACGGAGACGTCGAGCGCGCTAACGGGCTCGTCGCAGATGATAATGCGGGGTTTTAGCGAGACGGCTCGTGCAATGCTAATGCGTTGACGCTGTCCGCCGGAAAACTCATGCGGATACCGAAACGCCGCTTCGGGTGGCATCCCGACTTGGGCGAGCAGGCGCTGTGCCTCCTCAATGCGGCTACGTCGCTTCAAAAGACCGTGCGCTACTGCGCCTTCGGTGATGATGTCGGCGACCGTCATGCGTGGGTTAAGCGAGGAGAAGGGGTCTTGGAAGATCATCTGGAGCTCACGCATCATGGTAAACGGCCGCCTACGCGGTGCAGGCTTTCCGTCGATGAAGATCGTGCCATCCGTCGAGAGTTCTAGTCCGATCAGCATGCGAGCGAGTGTCGTTTTGCCGCAACCCGATTCGCCGACGATGGCCAGCGTTTCGCCAGCATACAGCGCCACGGAGACATCGTTTACTGCGTGAACGGTTTTGAAGTGTTTGTGCAATCCGCGTGTCTCGAGAATGGGAGCTGTTGTCGGGGGAACCCTTGCCGCGACAGGCGCCTTTGCTTCGGGTGGCGTAATGCTTGGTTCGAGATCTGCGGGTGGGCACTTCGCCCAGACGGGACAGCGCGTGGCATGGTCTGTTGTGCCAAGGTTGGCGAGTTCAGGGTGCTCGACGGCACAAGAGGGGATAGCGTAGGCGCAACGTTCGTGAAAACGACAGCCTTGCGGGAAGTTTAGCGGTGAGGGAACGGAGCCAGGAATGGCGGCGAGCGGTTCGCCAGGCCGGCCATTCGATGGCATTGCATCGAGTAGCGCCTTGGTGTAAGGATGGCGGGGCGTGCGGAAGACGGCGTCGACGAAGCCCGACTCCACGATTTCGCCCGCGTACATGATGGCGATCCGTGAGCAGGTATTCCAGACGACGCCCATGTTATGCGTAATGAGCACCAGTGCGGTTTCATCGCCCTTCGCCTTGCGCATGAGTTCCAGCACTTGCGCCTGAATTGTCACATCGAGCGCGGTCGTGGGTTCATCGGCGATGATGAGCCGCGGGTGTGTCATCAATACCGATGCGATCATCACGCGTTGCTGTTGTCCGCCGGAGAGTCGGAACGGGTATTCGTTCAAGCAGCGTTTCGGGTCTTGAATGCCCGCTTTTAGAAGCCATTCCGTGGCGAGTGCCAGTGCCTGTTTGCGTGGCATGTCTTGGTGAAGCTGAATCGCCTCAACGAGTTGATCACCGATCCTGTGGAGCGGCGACAGTGCCGTCATGGGATCTTGAAAAACCATACCCACTGACGCACCGCGGATCTTGCGCAGTTCGGCGAGGGGGAGCGTGGCAATGTCCTTGCCATCAAAGGTGATCGTACCCGAGGTAATCCGCCCCGGCGGATTCGGAACGAGGCGTAGGATGCTCATCGCGGTGACCGTCTTGCCGCAACCGGATTCGCCCACGATGCCGAGCGTTTCGCCAGGCTTGACGCTGAGCGAAACACCATCGACGGCATGTACAATGCCATCGGGCGTGTCGAAAACGACGTGGAGATCAGTAATGGATAAAATAGGTTGCATGGGGGGGGATGTGCGGATGTAGGGGCAAATAATTATTCGCCCCCTCGATCCACGGCCTTATTCCATTTTGGAGTAAGGCCGTGGATCGAGGGCATCGCGGAGGCCTTCGCCGATGAAGACGCCGAGGAGCATCACGGTGAAGAGCGCGAGGGAGGGGTAAAGAATAAGCCACCAGGCGGAGCGGAAAGCTTGTGCTTGGTTGAGCAGTTCGCCCCAGCTTGGCGAACCAGCGGGAAGACCGAAACCGAGGTAGTCGAGAACGGCAAGCGACCCGATGGCGCCGACGAGAGCGAATGGAAAGAGCGTGATGAGCGGCGTAAGCGCATTGGGCAGGATATGGCGAAACATGATGCGCATTTCCGACAGGCCTTGAGAACGTGCGGCATCAACAAACGCTCGCGTGCGGAGTCGCAGGAATTCCGCGCGAATGTAGGCGGCGATGCCGATCCAGTTGAAAATCGCATAGCAGAATAAGAGCAGACCAAAACTGCGGCCGAGTGTGTTGCCGAGCAAGATCATGATGTAGAGGAAGGGGAGGGCCGACCAGATTTCCGTGATGCGCTGCCCGGTGATGTCCACCCAGCCCGCGAAGTAGCCTTGCACCGCGCCTGCGATGATCCCGAGAAACATGGTAACGCAAACGAGAACAAGGCCGAAGGTCATCGAGGTGCGCAGGGCGTAGAAGAGGCGGGCGAAAACATCGTGTCCAGCCGTATCAAAGCCCATGGGGTGTCCTGGAACGGGACGAAAAGGCCACGACACCGGTTCCAGCTCGACGGTGACATCTGCAATGGCGTTGGTGGTTTGATTCCCAAAAATTAAGACTGGGGCAATCCATTCTTCGGTCTTAGCCAGTTGAACGGCCGCGAGGACGTTCGAGACATCGGATGCTGAGAGACCCTGCCACGCGGAAACGGCGGCAGTGACATGGTTTTGATACCCTTTGGTTTTCGCCGGCTTAATTCGCTCGATACTACGTAACATAACCCGTACACTTTGCGGTGGCGCGGTGCGTGGCGTAAAGGGTGCGAGGGCAAGGGTTCCTTGATCGAAAGGACTATCGACTGAGGGTGCTTTTTTGTTTGCGAGGCGGAGGGCGATGGCATCTGCGAGAGCAGGGGAGGTTTTGCTGGTTTCGCTTAGCTCCGCGATTGTTGTCGCGAAATAGTTTGTGTCGCCAAAGGCGAAGTGTGGGGTGTCATCGAAGGCGAGTTGCACGGCAGCGGTGTGCGTGAATGGGGATCGCGTGATTTTGAATTGACGATACGTTTCGATGTCGGCGGCGGTGAACGTTTGTTGCGCACCAGACTTGAACGGAGCCATGAGCCGCCAGCCGAGCCCGTTTGAATTTTCGCTGATGAATTGCTGGTAATCGGTCATGCGTGTATGAACGCCGTTTTTGAGAATATCGTTTTGCGTGTAGGCCGAGAAGGCTGGGAAGAACGTGTGGCCTTCATAGCGCATCAGGAGCGGCTTGTCGTTGCAGACCAGTTCGGCTGCGAGGCTGAGTCCGTACAGTGCCACGAGAAGCCAGAGCGAAACCCAGCCGCGACGGTGCGAACGAAACCGCGTCCAGGCTTGAGCCCGGCGGCGTTTTGGTGTGGAGGCTGGAAGGGACGCTTTCATTTCGTAAAACGGATTCGCGGATCGATAAGCGCGTAGCAGAAATCAGAGAGAATTTGTCCGAGAAGACCGAGGATGGACGTGAGGGCGAGAATGCCCATGAAAACCGGATAGTCGCGAGTTTCGATGGCTTCGAGGGAGAGCAAACCCATGCCCGGGATTTCGAAAACCTTCTCGATGATCACCGAGCCGGCAAACATGATGGTCATGATGCCGCCGAAACCGGTCGCGATCGGAATGAGGGCGTTGCGCAAGGCATGGTGCCAGACGGCACGGCTGCGGGTCGCCCCCTTGGCTAAAACGGTGCGGATGTAGTCGCTGCTCATTTGATCGAGCAGGGAATTTTTCATCAGCAAGGTGAGCAGGGCGAAGTTGCCAATCACATAGCACGTGACCGGTAGTACCATGTGCCAGAGGCGGTCGGTAAACTGCGCCAACGGTGTCATGGCTTCGACGTTTTGTGAGGCGAAGCCGCCGAGTGGGAAGAAATCCCAGAGCGAATCGACGGTGCCGCTGAAGAGCATTTTGAGCACCATGCCGAATGCAAACGAAGGAATGGCATAGCCTATAAAAACGATGACGGAGGAAGCGATGTCGAAGCGCGTGCCGTGACGGAGCGCTTTCGCAATGCCGAGGGGGATGCAGATCAGGTAGCTGAGGACAAAGCCCGTGATGCCAAACCAGAGCGACACGGGAATGCGTGAGGCGATCAATTGCCAAGCGGTCTTGTCGGTGAACTGATACGATTTCATCGACATGCCGAGTCGATTGTCGATAAGCCAGCGCTTGTAGCGGATGTGTAGCGGTTGATCAAAACCATAATACTTGATCAGGTCTTTTCGCATCTGCTCCGTAACGTTCGACGGGCCTTTGGCTGACGTTGTGGTTGCACCACCGCCGCCTTCGCCAGCCATGCCGCGCATGGCGAGGATCCGCTGCTCGACAGGGCCACCCGGCACGATCTGCGTCAAAGCAAAACAGAGCAAGGTGATCCCGAGGAATGTTGGAATCACCAAAAGGAGGCGTCTGATGAAGTAGGCCAGCATGGGCTTGCCCGCGCGGCTATTTGCCGGTTAGAATGCGCAGCGCTTCTAGGTAGCGTTCGCGCGTCTTGATGACAATGTCGTCAGGCAGAACTGGGGCGGGAGGATTGTGGTCGAAGTTCACGCTGTCGAGCCAATCGCGTACGAACTGTTTGTCGAGACTTGGAGGATTTGAGCCCGTTTTGTATTCCTTGGCTGGCCAGAAGCGCGAGGAGTCTGGCGTAAGAACTTCGTCCCCGAGGACGAGGATACCTTCTGCATCGGTTCCGAATTCGAACTTGGTGTCGGCAATGATGACGCCCTTGGTTGCGGCGTATTCGGCGGCCTTGGTGTAGAGCTCTATCGTGTATTTGCCGAGATTGTCGGCCATGTCTTTTCCGACACGTTTTTCGAGGGCTTTGATCGTGATGTTCTCGTCGTGTTGGCCGAGCTCAGCTTTCATAGATGGCGTAAAAAGAGGCTTGTCGAGCTTCGCTGCTTTCTCATAGCCAGGACGGATTTTTTGTCCGCAGACCGTTCCCTTTTTGCTGTATTCTGCCCAGCCGGTACCCACGAGGTATCCGCGGGCGATGCATTCGGCGGAGGCCATGTTGAGCTTTTTGACGATCATCGAACGACCATCGAGATCCGTCCGATATTTTGCAAGAATCTCTGGATATTTTGCTACATTGGCAGTGATGAGGTGGTTCGGGATACCACGGAAAAAATCAAACCAAAAAAGACTCAGTTGTGTGAGGACGCGCCCCTTGTCGGGGATGCCATTCGGCATGACGCAGTCAAACGCGCTGATGCGGTCGGTGGCAACGAAAAGGAGGGAGTCGCCGAGGTCGTACACATCGCGCACCTTGCCTCGTGTTGGGGGCTGGAGTTCGGGAATCGAGCTTTCGAGAAGTGCGTTATTTTGGTCGTATTTCATGGGTTGTATCCTGAAGAATAGCGTCTCTGGTTTGCTTCCGATGCGAACAGGGTAAGCGCGCTCAGATAGACACGGAGTATAGCAATTCGTATTTCGTTTTGCAATAGCAGGATCGCATCTTGCGGTAATCGGTTAGGCACCGGGGCTGTGCCTAACCGATTACAGTCGCTAGTCGCTAGTGGCTAGTGGCTAGTCGCTAGTCGCTAGTCGCTAGTGGCTAGTCGCTAGTACGATTCCGGCCTCGCCGAGGCCAGCCACAGGGGAGAAAAACTGTAGCCGTTGATGACCGGTCAATGAATCGTGAATGCACCCCCCGGTCGCTAACCGATTACCATCTTGCGAGTAGGATCAGCTTGGTGTATAATCCTTCGTAATACTAAAAGCGGAGAACGAAGTGGCAAACCTATCATCACGGAGAAAACGCACGAGGAGTCAGAAGGTGGGACAAGCCCCCGGCTATCTGCCCCCTTCAGAGCGCCCAGAGATGGATAAGGCGCGGGTGATGATCTTGGAATTCACACCAGAAACGTTTACGCAACGCGAAATTTCAACACCCGGCGAGCTTCAAAAAATCGACTACTCCGACCATGTCGTGCGCTGGATCAATGTCTTTGGCGTGCGCGACATGCATCTTCTTAAAGTGCTGGGTGAGGTTTTGGGCTTGAATGCATTGGCGGTTGAGGATATCGCAACGACCGATCAGCGTCCGCGCGTGGAGGACTACGGGAATAATATGCACATTGTGCTCCGGACGTTAAAAGCGGAGACTTCTGGGTTGATCGGGTTCGACCAACTCAGTATCGTATTGAATAAGTTTGTTGTTGTGACATTCCAGGAGACACTGGAATCCGTGTCAAGCGACAAGCCCCGACTCTCCGATGTTTTAGAGCCGATTCGTGAGCGGATTCGGACTGGTGCGGGAATTATCCGGAGTTTTCAGGAGGACTATATGGCGTACCGAATCGTGGACGCTGTGATCGACAGTTACCTCGTTTTACTGGAAAGTGTTGCTGAATCGATCGATATGATTCAAGATACCGTGCTTGATAATCCCGATCAGCGTTTTCTAGGTGAGATGCATCAGATGCGCCGCAACATGATCATACTGAAGCGAAGTCTCTTTCCCCTTCGTTCCGTAGTGCTGGGCATGAAACATTCCGAAGGTAGCCTCTTCGGCGCAGGGACGCAACTCTATCTCCGAGATGCTACCGAACATGTGGAGCAGGTAATCTACAGCATTGAGACCATGGAGGAGAGTCTATCGAGTGCCCTTGACACCTATCTCACCAGCAATGGGAATCGCATGAATGACATCATGCGCGTGCTAACCGTTTTATCGGCGTTTTTTATTCCTCTGACCTTCATCGTGGGCGTTTACGGGATGAACTTTAGGAACATGCCCGAAATCGAATGGCGCTACGGTTACGCCGCCACATGGATTGTGATGATTTCCATCTCGGCTGCCATGGTTGTCTTCTTTCGTAAGCGGAAGTGGATGTAAGCATTGTTTTCCTTTCTTGAATTTGAAGCGCTTGAAATGTATAATAGACCGCTATGAAACATTCCATGCTATTTGCCTTGGCTTTTTTAGCCGCTTTCGTCCTTTCTGGATGTCGGGTTAGCGACACGAAAGTGGCGACACTGGTGGCACCCGATGTGCGCAACGCGGCTTGTTCGAACGTGGTTGCGGCGGCGCTTGATAAGCTGCCTGGGAACGACATCCTAAAAATTGAGTCAATCGACTATGCAACAGGGACTATTGTGGTACGGTATGATTCCATGAAGGTTGGCACGAAGAATCTTGAGGATACCATCGCGCAAGCGGGTTTTGCAGCAGGGCCTTTCCCTGCAAACAAGGAAGCGGCGGCCAAGTTACCCCCGGAATGCAGTGTCCAAGGAGATTAACCAATTCATTGACTACATTGCGTTTGAGCGGGGACTTTCTAAAAACACCCGCTCAGCCTACGAGTCTGATTTGTTGCGTCTTTCTGAGTTTCTTTGCAGAGATGGCGGTTTATCTGCATCGGGGCTTTCGTTCCGCAATGTGACAACTGACCAGATACTCTCTTTTCAAGAAGAAGGGCGACATGCTGGCCTAACCGACGCTACTCTTGCTCGTCGCCTTGTTTCAATCAAGGTGTTTTTCGCCTATTTGCGTTCGGAGAATCTCATTGATGTTGACATTGCTGCTCCGATCACGGCGGGACGTCGTGGCAGGACGTTGCCACATGTGCTCAGTGAAAAGGATGTTGTTTCGCTGCTGACTTCGCCACCCGAGGGGACGCGCGATGGCCTGCGAGACCGCGCAATCCTAGAGCTTTTCTACGCCTGTGGGCTTCGCGTCTCTGAGTTAGCAGACTTACCTCTTGATTCACTTCGCTTTGAAGAAGCGCTCGTAAAATGTCTGGGTAAAGGCTCGAAGGTACGGCTTGTGCCGATGGGCTCGACGTCTGAAGCGGCCCTGCGACTGTATCTGGCGCAATCACGTCCAAAGTACAATCCTGATCCGTCCGAGCAGCATGTTTTTTTAAATAAATTTGGCGAAGGTTTTTCGAGAGAAGGTATTTGGGCGATCGTCAAGCGCTATGCTAAGAAAGCAGGGCTGGCCGATGGGGTATCGCCACATTGGCTACGGCATTCGTTTGCTTCGCATCTCTTGGCAAACGGCGCCCCCGTGAGAATTATTCAAGAAATGCTGGGTCATGCCGACATCGGTACGACGCAAATTTACACGCATGTGGATTCCGCACGCTTACGTGGAATCCATACGGAATTCCATCCTCGAGCATAACAAAATGGCTACGAAATCAACAGATCTGCTGATGCAAAACCGCATAGAACTTCAAAAATCGCTGGGCTATGAGTTTGGGGATTTGACTTTGTTGGAGTCGGCGCTAACCCACCGGTCGTATCGATTTGAAAACAACACAGAGACGGATAATCAGCGGCTTGAGTTCCTCGGGGATTCCGTGCTGGGATTTCTGCTTGCCGATCGTGTTTTTCGAGGCTACGCAGAGCAACCCGAAGGCCTCTTGACCGTGTTACGAGCCTCTGTGGCGAGCGGCGTGGCCCTTGCCAATAAAGCACGTCGCCTACATCTTGGCGACGCCTTGTTGCTGGGTCATGGAGAACGAACAACGGGTGGACAAGACCGTGAATCGAATCTGGCTGATGTGTTTGAGGCACTTCTCGGTGCGATCTACCTCGATGGAGGCATTGAAGCTGTAGCCACCGTCTTCGATAGTCTTTTTGCAGAGGAGCTTTCCGAACTGAATGAGGATCCGTGGAGTGGCAACCCAAAAGGGCATCTGCAGAGCATCGCTCAAAAAGATTACCATGTCGATCCAGTCTATGAAACGCTCGAGGAAACTGGACCGCAGCATTGTACGAGTTTCCGGGTCTGTGTTTCGATAGGCGAGGCTCTCAAAGCAGAAGGCACGGGTGGAACGAAGCGCGCTGCTCAGTCCATGGCGGCGACGAGACTTTTGAAGGAGCTGGACATAAAGTGAAGATCAATTTTTCAGGATTGTTTAAAAAAATTTCCGAATCGGATCCGGAGGAGGGCATTGGCATTGCTCGGACCTTGGTGCTCAGTGCGATCGTTGGTGCGGCTGCGGGGCTTGGTGCGGTGCTTCTCGTATCGATGCTACAAGTGGGAGATTGGTTTTTCCTCGGAAAGCTTGCGAACTACGCACCGAGCGTGCCTGGCGGCCAACCTGAACTGTTCAAGAGCCTGCCCGAGATATTGGGTGAACCTCGGCGCTGGGTGCTTCTATTTCTACCCATGCTGGGAGCCCTCATCTCGAGTATTATCGTTTTAAGATTTGCACCAGAGGCTGAAGGTCATGGAACGGACGCAGCCATCGAGGCGTATCATTTTCGTGGCGGTAAGGTTCGTCCTGTCGTTCCGCCGGTGAAGGCGATTGCGACGGTTCTATTGATTGGCTCTGGCGGCTCCGCTGGTTGCGAGGGGCCGATCACGCAGATCGGTTCAGGATTTGGATCCATGTTTGCAACGGCGCTCAAACTACCGGTGTCTCAGCGGCGCGTGTTGATGGCTGCAGGCATGGGGGCTGGTGTCGGCGCCTTGTTTCACGCACCTATGGCCGGCGCGCTCTTTGCTGCGGAGGTTCTGTATCGAGATCTCGACCTTGAGTACGAGGTGTTGGTGCCCTCGATTATAGCATCAGTAACTGCGCATACCGTTTTCTCGAATATCTTCGGATTTCACCCCTTATTTGATACGCCGTTGAACTACTTCTCGCGTCCATGGATGCTTTTGCTTTACATTGTTTTAGCTATGTTTCTGGCTTTTGGCGCTCGTTTCTATACGTGGAGCTTCTATACGGCTCATGAGAAGTTTATGAAGCTGAAAATTCCGCACGTTCTGAAACCTGCGCTCGGAGGCCTTCTGACAGGCATTGTTGGATTTTTCTTTCTCCCCGCGCTGGGATCTGGCTACGGCGTCATTCAAGACGCATTGAAGTGGGATTCTAATTTTGAACCCGGCATGGCGAAAGCGGCACTTTTGTTGCTCACAGGAGTTTTCTTTTTAAAAACACTCACAACCTCATTCTCTGTTGGATCTGGTGGCTCGGGCGGTATTTTCGGGCCTGCCATCGTAGTCGGTGGTGCGCTGGGCGGGGCTGTAGGTATTGTGTTTTCGCTTCTGTTTCCAGAGTGGGATGTGCCAGTCGGCTCGTTTACTCTCGTGGGCATGGTGGCTTTCTTCGGTTGCGCAGCCAAGACGCCGATTAGCACGATTCTCATGGTCAGCGAAATGACCGGCAACTTCAACCTGCTGGTACCCGCGATGTGGGTTTGCATCATCGCCTACATGCTCTCGCGCAAAGTTTCGCTTTACCGCAGTCAACTCCCGAATCGTTTTGAGGCACCCGTACACCGAGGGAGCATGATTTCGGGCGTATTGAACAACGTCACGGTTAAGGATCTGCTTGAAGGTCAAGCAGCCATCGGTACTTTCAAAACCGTTTCGCCCCACACGCCGCTTTCACAACTTGTGGACTGGATGGTAGAAGGCGTACAAGCCGTTTTCCCCGTTGTATCCGACACCGGTATGTTGATTGGCATTGTGACTCGGCGAGATCTCGCATCAATTATGATCTCCGATCCGATGTTGCAGCAAACGCTCATGGTTGAAGATCTTCAATTGGGTGATCATGTCCAGGCCACCGAGACCGATACCCTCCAGTCGGTTCTCAACAATCTTGATGCCGAGGATGTCGATGGCTTGGTTGTGGTTTCACGATTCGATCGCTACCGAGTGATTGGCATTGTTTCGCATAACGATGTCGTTGACGCCTACCAACGCGAAATGATCGCTGCACGCTAAGCTCGATATCAAACCCACGGTGGTTTTTACGTTGCCGTAATGGTATCATGCACTGCATCCACATTCTTGAAAGAAACGCGCTTCGTTGCATCTGCACCGTAAAGCCTGATAAACAAACTCGACCTATTTTATGCTTAGACTAACAGAAGTAAAACTTCCTTTCGACCATACCGAGGCCGATCTTCGCCTCGCAATCAACCGATCGCTCGGCATCCCCGAAAAAGTTTCTCTCACCTATACGATCTTCCGACGTGGCGTGGATGCGCGGAAATCTCACGCCATCGTCTTTGTCTACACGGTCGATTTTGAAGGTGCAGACGAGGATAGGCTTTTAGCAAAATTTAAAAATAATCCGCGTCTGAAACCAGCTCCGGATATGGCTTACCATTTTGTTGCGCGTGCTCCTGAAAAGATGCAAGCCTCCCGACCGGTCATCATCGGGATGGGGCCAGCCGGTCTCTTTGCAGGCCTCATCTTGGCGCAGTCCGGTTTTCGTCCTATCATTCTAGAGCGGGGCAAAGCCGTCAAGGAGCGGGCCAAGGATGTCTTTGATTTTTGGCGCGAAGGGGTTCTTGATGCAGAGTCGAATGTCCAGTTTGGAGAGGGCGGGGCAGGGACGTTTTCCGATGGTAAATTAAATTCCCAGATCAAAGATCGCAAGCATTACGGTCGAAAAGTTCTTGCCGATTTGGTTAGAGCTGGGGCGCCTCAAGAAATCATGTTTGTTAGCAAGCCGCACATCGGTACGTATAAGCTGATGGGGATTGTTGAAAAGATGCGCGCGGAGATTTTGTCTTTGGGAGGCGAGGTCCGTTTTCAAAGTCGGGTCGATGACGTCGAAATTGTTGACGGACAAGTCTGCGGCGTGGTGTTAGCAAACGGAGAGCGCATCGCCACAAATCATCTGATTGCGGCTATCGGGCATAGTGCTCGCGACACGTTTGAGATGCTGCTCCGTCGCGGAATTTATATTGAGCCGAAACCTTTCTCCATTGGCTTCCGGATCGAACATCCGCAAGCCCTGATCGACCGCGGTCGCCACGGCAAAGAAGCTGGCAATCCATTGCTTGGCGCCGCCGATTATAAACTCGTGCATCATGCCAGCAATGGACGATCGGTTTATAGTTTTTGTATGTGTCCGGGAGGCGTTGTTGTGGCCTCAGCTTCCGAAGCAGGAGGCGTGGTGACCAATGGCATGAGCCAATACTCGCGCAATGAGTTGAACGCCAACAGTGCGCTTGTGGTTGGCGTTACGCCGGAAGATTTTCCCGATGGACCGCTGGGTGGTGTGGCATTTCAGCGCTTTTGGGAAGCGAAGGCTTATGAGCTGGGCGGCAATAATTATTTTGCTCCTGTGCAACGGGTCAAAGACTTTCTGGCAGATCGAGCCTCTACCGTGCCGGGTACCGTGCAGACCTCCTACACGCCTGGCGTTACGCTCAGCGATCTCAGCTATGCTTTACCAGAATACGCGGTTGATGCCATTCGCGAGGCTATTCCAGCCTTTGCCAAACAAATCAAGGGCTTCAACTTACCCGACGCCATGCTTACAGCAGTGGAGTCACGCACGTCTTCGCCGATCTGCATTAAACGTAACTTAGAAGATTTCCAGAGCATTAACACCAAAGGATTTTATCCCACAGGCGAAGGCGCAGGGTATGCGGGCGGTATCCTCTCCTCTGCCGTCGACGGCATTAGCGTTGCTGAAGCCGTCGCCTTAAGTCTAGGTTAAACGTCTTCTATTCGAATCCAGCGTTCCTCAACGATCGATTTATCGACGGCATCGAGTACTTGGCAGCAACGAACACCATCGGCAAAATTCGGAGACGTAGCACTGTCCTGCGCAATCGCCCGGATGAATTCATGGAACTCGTGCACGAAAGTCTGCTCGTAGCCAATGACATGACCCGCTGGCCACCACGACTTCATATAAGGATGACAGCCGTCCGTGGCTTGAATGATACGGAATCCACGGACTGAAGGCGTGTCGGTTGCGTCGTAATATTGCAATTCGTTCATCCGCTCGAACTCGAAGCGTACGCTACCCTTACTTCCGTTGATTTCGAAGGACATATCGTTCTTGTGTCCTGCGGCTAAGCGTGTAGACTCAAAAGACCCCATGACTCCATTTTCAAACTCAGTCAAAAATAAGGTCGTGTCATCCACCTTGACGGGTCTCATGAGCGCATTCTCGAAAGACTCCGCTGTGAGACCCTGCATTACACCCACGTCGGGGCGCTCTGTGATAAACGTCTTGCTAGCACCCATGACGCGTTTAATGCCGCCGACGAGGAAATGGGAGAGATCGATCAGATGCGCTCCTAGGTCGCCGTGTGCACCGGATCCTGCGATCGCCTTGTCCAGCCGCCAGACCAGCGGGAACGTGGGATCGAGTATCCAATCTTGCAGGTATTTCGCGCGGAAATGGTAAAGCGTACCGAGCTTGCCACTGTCGATTAGCTCTTTTACCAGCAGAATTGCGGGAACAAATCGATAATTGAAACCGACTTGGTGTTTAACGCCTGCTTTTTCTGCTGCCGCAAGAATTTCGCGTGCGTCTCCGACCGTGAGGGCGAGAGGTTTTTCGCAGAAAATATGTTTTCCATTTTTTGCCGCTGCAATGGCGATCTCTTTATGGACATTGCTGGGCGCGGTTATGTCCACGACATCAATGTCGGCCCGCTTCACCAGCTTTTCCCAAGAGGTTTCAATAGCTTCAAAACCGAATTGATCTGCGGCCTTGCGAACCCAGGCAGGATCACGTCCGCAGAGAGCCTTCAGCTCCACTGCCGCACCTGAGTCGAAGAACATCCCCAGTCGCTGAAAGGCGTTACTGTGCGCTTTGCCCATGAATTTGTAGCCAACCATGCCAATTTTAATTGTTTTCATATAAATCCTCAGTTTTATCATTATCCATTTTGTACGGTTTCGCGAAGCTTGTGCGGTTTCGCCACGCCTTGCACAACTTCATTTTACTGAGGGGAGTTTACTTTGGTTTGCAACGGTTCGTCCAGAAAAAATTTAAACGGGGTGCGAAGTGCGAATGCGACTGGGAGAACAGGCATCTTGCCTGTTTACCGACAGCACAGG
>CAZUAY010000026.1:0-21245 GCA_964618405.1 uncultured Lentisphaerales bacterium | reverse complement strand
TGAGAGTGCAAAGAACTCAGAAACCTTTTCGGATAACGTCTAGCGACTAGCGACTAACGACTAGCGACTAGCGACTAACGACTAGCGACTAGCCACTAGCCACTAGGGACTAGCGACTAGCTATTTGAGCCGTACAATGACAAGATCGATTGGATCAGGCGAATCGTTTTTATCGATTTTGTACTGCGTATCCGTTCGATAAAGCGGTGTTCCCTGCGATAGTAGTTCTGCTACAAGGCCGTAAGGGATAGCCTCTGCCATCTTACTTTTGTCGTATTCAAAACTAAACGCAACCGGAAAACCGCTGAACGCTTGAAGGGTCTGCTCGGCGAGCACCACGCTTTCGCCGCCGGCTGTGCAGAGCGAAACCAGCTTCACCCGAATCTCAAACGTCGGCAAAAGCGTCACGCGCTCCATACAGGAAACCGTACCGGAGATTGTCTTCATCTCCGGAGGCTTCGGTTGGAGCGAGAGGGTTCCTTTGTTTGCGTCCCATTCTCCGCCACAGAGGGGGCAGTGTGCACACCCTGCCCCGAAGGCTAGCAGAAAAACGGCAGCGAAAGAAAACCAAGAAATTCGTTTAACAGAGAAGGCGGTCGAGGCGAACGGCGCGACCTTAAAATTGCTAACTTTTACATCCATTCCCGATTCAGCCTCCGAGTTCGCTAATGTACCGCTCCGCAGCGAGAGCCGCTGCACAGCCCGTTCCGGCGGCGGTCACGGCCTGTTTATAGACACGATCTTGCACATCGCCAGACGCAAAAATGCCAGGAACGCTCGTAAGGGTTGCATCAGCCTTGATATAGCCTTCGTCATCGAGCTCAAGTACGTCATTTGCCCAGGTCGTCGAGGGAGAATGGCCAATCGCAACAAAAACACCCGAAACCGTTAGGTCCGAGATTTCACCGGTAATTTTATTCTTGATTCTGATTCCCGTGACCGTTTTTTTCTCAACTCCGAGAATTTCCTCGGGAATGCTATTCCAACAGACTTTGATTTTAGGGTTCGCTAGCACGCGGTCCGCCATGATCTTAGAAGCGCGGAACTCGTCACGCCGATGAATAACGGTTACGTCAGAGCAAATTCTAGCAAGGTAGAGCGCATCGCCCATGGCTGTGTCGCCGCCGCCAACGACTGCAACACTTTTCCCCTTGTAAAAGGCTCCGTCACAGACAGCACAGCCTGAGACCCCTCGCCCATTGAGTTTTTCTTCGGAATCCAACCCAAGCTTCCGTGCCGTAGCACCCGTGGCGATGATAAGAACCTGAGTCTCCACCGTGCCACCTGCCATCAGTTCGACCGCGTGGGATTTTTCGCCAGGCTTGAGGCCAACCACTTCGTCCATCAAGAAGCGTGCACCGCATTTCTCGGCCTGATCTCGCATTTTAACCATGAGCTCATTGCCATCAATTCCATCAGGAAATCCTGGGAAATTTTCGACGATTTCGGTCTGCGTAAGCTGTCCCCCCGGGATCATGCCTTCGATAACGACAGGATCTAATCCCGATCTTGCGGCATAGATTGCAGCCGTAAGGCCAGCGGGGCCGCTCCCCGCGATGATGATCTTCTCCATTGAAACTCCTATTTTTTTGTGCGGGTTTTACCGTCTTTTAGGTATAGCGCAACACTTCGTCCGCTGTCGTATGGCCGTCGAGGACGTTCAAAATTCCGTCTTCGCGCATCGTACGCATACCAAGTTCGCGCGCTTTCTCTCGGAGGGTAAGGGTTGGCTTTCTTTCGGTAATCAAGACCCGGATTGGATCGCTGACGCGCAAGTATTCGTAAAGCCCCTTTCGCTTTTTGTAACCGGACTGGTTACACTTATCGCAACCCGCACCAAAGTAGAAGGGACGGCCTTGAATCTGTTCGGCTGTGAGGTCGAAGCGTTTCAAGAGTTCTGGAGTCGGCTCGTAGGAGCGTTTGCAGCTTGTGCAAATCGTACGCACGAGGCGCTGGCCGAGCACGGCCTCAAGTGTAGAGGCAAGCAGGTAGGGTGCAACATCCATGTCAACGAGGCGAGTGACCGCGCCCGCGGCATCGTTCGTATGCAGGGTTGAGAACACAAGATGTCCCGTGAGTGAGGCTTGCACGGCGATCTGCGCCGTTTCTAAGTCACGAATTTCACCAACCATGATGATGTCGGGATCCTGACGAAGAAACGCTCTGAGCACTTTGGGGAACGTGTTGCCCTGAAGGGGGTTGATCGGAACCTGGATAATGCCGTCGATGTCGTATTCGACCGGTTCCTCTGCCGTAAGTAACTTGTTACCTTCTTTGTTGATTCGGCGTAAGCAAGAATAAAGGGTGGTGGTTTTTCCTGATCCGGTAGGTCCGGTAACGATGATGATGCCGTTCGGCTTCTCAACATCTTCCCCGATGGCAGTAAAAATGTCTTCGGGCATGCCGAGATTTTCAAGGTCGAGGGACACCACGGAGCGGTCAAGAACACGGAGCACCACGGATTCGCCGAATTGAGTAGGAAGGCAGGATACACGAAGGTCAATCTGTTTGCCGCCAACAGGAATCTGAATGCGGCCGTCCTGTGGCAAACGTCGCTCAGCGATATTGAGGCCGGCCATAACTTTAATACGCGAAATCACAGGCAATGCGAGGGATTTCGGCGGAGGCGTCATTTCGTAAAGCGCACCGTCGACACGATACCGGATATGAAATTCTTTTTCGAAAGGTTCAAAATGAACGTCTGAAGCGCGAGCATTGACAGCCTGAAGCAAAACAAGCTGCACGAGACGGACGACCGGCGCGGAGGCAGAGGCGTCAGCGAGGGCACGTTCATCGATATTTTGCTCATCGGTGATGCCGATTTCGCTCATATCGGCTTCGAATTCTTCAATTCCAGAGAGGAAGTTATCGACTGCTGCAGAGTCGTCTCCATAGTATCGAGAGATACAGTCGAGGATTTCGCGCTGCCGAGACAAGACGAAAGAGACTTGCCGTGATAGCACAAAGTGTAGTTCATCGGAGACAATCGGGCTTGGGAGCGAAGAGGCCGCCAGCTTGACCGTCGTTGGAGTAGCCTCAACGGGAACTACACCGTAAATTCTGGCGATACTTCCTGGTACGGCTTTGAGTACGTCAGAAGAAATATCGATACCGGAAAGGGCAACAACTTCGCATCCGTTGTAGGCTGCCATTGCGCCCAACAGATCGTCCTCCGTCAGATAACCCCCGTCGACAATAATGTCGCGAATAGACTTACTGGTACGGGTCTGTTCATCGATGATCTCGTCGCAGGCCGCATCGTCGAGGAAGCCGTTGACATAGGCGACCTCGAGAACTGGATCCATGTGATAATTGGCTTCGTTCACTGCATTCGTCCTCGTTATTTCTGCTTGCCGCCGCCCATCAGCTCTTTAATCTTTTCAAGCTGGCTGTCGACGTCTCTGGACTTCGTCACGATCTCGTCGTAGCTAATACGACCGGCCATATAGAGGCTAAGAAGATGTGAATCAAGCGTTTGCATGCCGTACTTGGCACCGGTCTGAATCTCCGATGTAATGCGGTGCGTGTTGCCATCGCGGATCATCGCCGCGATACCCGCCGTCATCACCATGATTTCAAAGACGGCGCAACGTCCTGGTTTATCAATTCTGGGCAGCAGCAACTGCGAGATCACGGCAACAAGGCCTACCGAAAGCTGCATGCGAACCTGTTCTTGCTGATCGGTCGGGAAAGCGTCTACGATACGATCGACAGTACTCGCGGCACCTGTCGTGTGCAACGTGGCGAACACGAGATGTCCCGTTTCCGCAGCCGTAATAGCCGCCTGCATGGTCTCCAAATCGCGCATTTCACCCACAAGAATGACATCGGGATCTTGGCGTAATGCTCGGCGGAGGGCCTCTTTGAAGGTGGGTACGTCAGATCCGAGCTCTCGCTGCGTCAAAATCGATTTTTTATGGTTGTGATAGTATTCGATGGGATCTTCAACCGTAATAATATGGCAAGAACGGTTCTCGTTGATAAAGTTGATCATGCTGGCGAGCGTGGTCGTCTTACCCGATCCGGTGGGGCCCGTCACGAGAATCAGACCTCGGGGGCGGTAAAGCAACTCCGTGATCTGAGGGGGCAAGCCGATTTTATCCAAAGGAAGCATCTTGTTTGGGATCTGGCGCAGCGCGGTAGCGTAGTGCCCCTTCGTCTTGAATACACTCACGCGGAATCGCGCTTGTTCGCCAAACGAAAAGCCGAAGTCAGCTCCCCCCTTTTCTTCAAGCTGCTGCAGGCTTTCGGGCGAGGTGATGCTCTTCACGAGTCGCTCCGTGTCCTCGGGGCTAAGTAAATTCAGGTCGAGAGGATGCAACTGACCGTGGATGCGCAAGAGCGGTGGACTTCCGACCGTGATATGTAGGTCTGAAGCTTCTTCATCAACTGCCAGTTGCAAGAGCTGATCCATTCCGTAGACTTCTTCTTCTTCCATATTAATTCTCATCTCCCATCGTAACGCGGAGGATTTCGTCCACCGTTGTCATACCAGATAATACCTTTCGAACCCCATCCTCGCGAAGCGTGCGCATACCCATCTCTCGAGCTCTGATGCGCAACTCGCGCGCCCCATTGTTCTCAAAAATCATCCGCTGAATTTCATCATCAACCCTGAAGATCTCGAAGATTCCCTTTCGCCCTTTAAATCCGCTTTGGTTGCAGCGCGGACACCCATGCCCACGATAAAGCTGAGCATTAGCATAATCGGCGCTGTTCAATCCGAGGCTACGCAGCTCCATTTCGGTGGGATCATAAGCCTCACGGCACTCGTTGCAAATCGTGCGAACGAGACGCTGAGCCATGACCGCGCGCAGAGCCGACGCCACCAAGAACGGCTTCACGCCAATGTCGAGCATACGGGTGATTGCGCTGGGCGCATCGTTGGTGTGGAGCGTGGAGAAAACGAGATGACCGGTGAGCGCGGCTTCGGTCGCGATCGAGGCTGTCTCCAAGTCTCGAATTTCACCGACCATCACGATATTGGGGGCCTGACGAAGAATCGCGCGTAACGCTGCCGCGAACGTCATGCCGATGTCGGCGTGCACATGCACCTGATTGATACCCGTCATTTGGTATTCAACGGGGTCTTCAACCGTGATAATTTTGCGGTCGGGCTTGTTGATCTGACCGAGGCAGGCGTACAGCGTGGTGGTTTTACCGGAGCCAGTCGGCCCCGTTACCAACAACACACCGTCCGGTAAGGTAATAAGATTCTCAAACGTCTGCTGGTCATCCGTCATGAAGCCCAGTTCTGGGAGGCCGAGTGACAGATTCTGCTTGTCGAGAATACGCATGACGATGCTTTCACCATGACCTGTCGGGACGGTCGAGACCCGGAGATCCAGCTCTCGACCCTTGGCATTGATCTGGATTCGACCATCCTGAGGAATACGTCTCTCCGAGAGCTTCATGTTGGCCATAAGCTTAAAGCGCTGTAAAATCGCACCCTGAAGGCGTCGCGGAGGTGGCTCCTGCGCATGCAACACGCCATCGATACGGTATCGAATGCGAAAAACTTTTTCCATCGGCTCCAAATGAATATCGGATGCACGCGCGACGAACGCCTTCATGATGATCTGAGCACACAATTTTACGATCGGTGCATCCGTCTCGCTCGCGCTCCCCACACCCAACTGATCCTCAAGCCCAAGATCGCCATCAGCACCGGAGGAAGCTTTCTCTGCATTAATTTCTCCCATCAGCGCATCCATGGCTGTGATATCCTGCTCAGGATAAAGCATGGCAAGCGCCGTGTAGATCTGCTTTAGCGGGGCGATAACGCCTTCAACATCGCGGTTAAGCGCATAGCGTAGCCCGTCCAAGGTCTCGAAGTTCATCGGATCCGCCATCGCGACGGTCAGCGTCTTCCCCGCCTCGTAGAGGGGAACGACCCTAAACTTTTTCGCCAATTCGCCGGTAAGCAACGTCCGCACAGAGTCTGTAAACTCAACTTGCGAGATGTCGACAAATTCCATTCCGAAAGTCTGGGCAAGCGTACCCAGCACATCTTCTTGCGTAACAACGTCCGTGCTGAGCAAAATATCAACGGTCGAAGCACCGTCGCCAGTTACCTTCGCCGCCGCCTTTTCCGCGTCGTTCGCAGTTATTACCTGATTTTCCAGCAGGATTTGTAGCACATAGTCGTCGTTAGAAGTCACGGTATCCTCACTCTAAAATACACCCAACCGCAGAGGAAGCGGTTTTCTCGCTACTGTACCATTTTTCGTGCCAAACAGCCACTGAAAATTTTTCTTCGCCTGCACAGAAGGAATATGTGGACAACGCCTCCCCTTTGCATCATACGGTTTTCGCTTTGCTCTGTGTGGAACCGATATGCTAAATAAAGAGCTGCGAAATAGTGCGATCCTTGCGCACGTAGACCACGGAAAGACCACCCTAGCGTCTGCGGAATGCCCAGAGGCATTACCTGCTATTCACATGGACGAAGCGACGCTCTCGATGGTTTTCCGAATCAACGATTCGCCATTCTCTGGACAGGACGGCACCTACGACACCATCTATGCCTTGATTCAGCTTGATAAAAGTTGGCGTGAACTTTACGAAGCCGGCAAGAAGTCAGAACTGGGGGTCACTCAGCCTAATCTACACAGGTGAAAAACACGTGATTTCCGAGAATAACATCACGAAATAAGTCGCGCATGTCCCACCCTTGTTTCTTTTGAACGGTGACATGTTAGCGTTTTCTTTCAAAAATATTTAGCCACGGATGAACACGATAGTGCACCCAGCAAATTCCGCAAACCCACCCACTGTCCTCTCTTTGGGGTTATTGGGTTCACCATCACCAAGATGCGAATCTGGTGGAATCACAAATAGAAGCTCTCGACCAAGAAAATTACTTCCCGCATGGGCGTGGATCGCGGGGTAGAACGAATTGAGGATTTACAATATTGGGAAGGAGAAGATATGGATGATCAGCAATTGCTACTACGCCACCTTGACAACGCGCAAGAAGAAGGGCGCAAAACAAATGATGCAATTCTCTCGCTCTCGACGGGAGCCCTTGCCCTCTCTATTACGTTCCGTTCATCCTTATCTAAAGATATCTTCCGTGAATTCGCATCAGTAGCGGGCCTAAAACTCTGTCCTGACCAAATCGAAACCCCTGCCCCGCCACAACCTGACGTGCTGGCTATGATTGAAGGTACCGGATTGGTGGCCTACGAATTGGGTGAAATTGTTGACCAGGATCTCGCCAGAAAATATAATCTCGATGCTGAAACGTTCGTCGCAATCCGAGAGCACCATGAGAACATGCCACCCGAGCAACGGATCGCCTTTGATTTGAAGTTCTCCGCTGCTCATCTCACGTTTCGCTTCTCAGAGCAGGCAACCTTACGAAGGCGTTGTGGAGCACTACCCGCCGCCTTTGAGGAGCTCTGCTCGGTTGCTGTGCCTGCGAATGGGCGGCTACAGATGGATAGCGCATCTCTCTCAGGTGTGCTGGAGTTTGTTCGCATTGTCCTGACTTCCCCCGGCACTGGTCCGATCTTCGAAGCATCTCGCCCCAGTTTCTTCAACCCATCCGCATTGACAATCCTTAAGAAGAAACTCGCGAAGAGCTACGAAACTGCTAACCCCGTGGAACTCATACTGCACAGTGATCGTCGCTGCCTCTACGCCGAGGACTCCTGGCTTCCAGAGGTCTCGGCACATGTGGAAGAGCATCTAGCTGGCTCAGCTTTTCGCAGGATCTGGGTGTTTGAGCGATACCCGCCACGCATTGTCTTGTCAATCCCGAGCCAACCGCCTACGGATCAGAAAGTCAGATAGCCCCAACAAGGCGTTCACATCACCCCTACTTTGCTTCCCTCTTCGTCTTATGCTTCGCCCTGCGAGCCTTGACCATAGCACTGTAGTCCATGTTCCGGCGCTTGCACTCCCCGCCTTTTAGACCACTGCATCGCTCTACCCAAGCAAAACGCACCCACGACCGCCGGACGCAGCAGGGGCAATTCTACGCGGCCATAGCGACAAAATTCCGAACGCCTTATCCGTTATTCCGTTAAACCGTAATGACTCCGGTGAGTTCCACCAGAAACCAAAAGAGTTACGTGCATTCTCTATCCCAAATGCTCAATGGCGACGACAACTTCGTTGGGCGGTAGCTTTGACTTAATTTTTTCAAGGTAGTCCGAGCCCATTTCTTTTCTAAGCTTCTTGATCTCCTTCTCGAACGCTGCCTCTGTTCTAGATGCCTCAATAATTTTTCGTAGCGTACGATCAGAAAGCGTTCCATGATTCTGGAGATCGTCCAGAAGCACACCAACGAATTCACCACCGACGCCCTTCCCAAGCATCATCGTCAGTACGTTCCGAGCTTTTGAAATGAGTGACATCGTCCCCGGCACAGCACTATCACGTCGTTCCGTAACTGCATCTTCGAGGTCTTTGTAGCTATCCCAGAAGGCTTCAGAAAATCCCGTTGCGCGTAACGTGCCAAAAGGACAGCGAATTTCACCCATTGCATCCTGTACAGGCATGTTTACAAGTTCCATTTCCGCTCCGGCTCTTCTCAGCCGCATAGAGAAAAGGGTCATCCCCTTTCTTACAAACAGATAGGTTCCAGAAGGTGTCTTATCCTCAACTGTCTTAACACGACATGGAAGGAGCTTCAACTTCTCAAGCACTTCGGGGTGTTCTTTTTTGATTGTCGCCCATTCGATCTTGCATTGCGTCAGAAAACTCTCCTCTTCCATGTTGTCAGGATTTGTTCTTAATCTTTCAAACAGCCCGGCTGGCGTTGGTTCTTCGTTTACATCAAATATTTTTGCATCTTCCCCTATGGACGAATGAATCATGAACATTTTGTTCTGGGCAATGAGCCTTACATTGTTTAGTTCCGCTCCTTGGAGCGTTGGGAAGAAATTAAAAATATAGAGATCATCGAAAACCTTCGTGCCGATTCGATTAATACGTCCAACACGCTGAATAACACGCGTAGGATTCCAAGGAATGTCGTAGTTAATTACCAAACCTGCTCTATTCAAGTTAAAACCTTCAGACATCTTGTCCGTGGCCAAAAGCACCTTAAAGGAATCCTGTTGAAGTCCCGCGTTACAGGACCCATCAAAATTCTTCCGAATCGTGTTCTCAAGACTCTTGCTCATGGAACGCACGGTCATAACTTGGCCAGGGAACGTGGCATCCAGATAAACGTTTAAATGGTCAACGGTATCACCAAACTCCGAAAAAACAAGAACCTTGCGCTGCGGTTCTGTCGTCTTTACAACTACATGATGGTGTTGACCGTTCAACACGTTGCGGATTACTTTGACGAGTTCACGGGCTTTGGGATCGTCCGCAACTAAATCAAGCGCAGTAATCTCAGTCTTAACAGACTTGAGCAACCGGATATCACTGGCCAGATTCTGAAAGAATCTCATTCTCTCGCTTTCACTGAAATCCGAGGAGACATTGAACACTTGGATATTTCGCCGTCGAGTGTTGTCTCCCTTCCGATTCAGGGAGTCTTCATACTCCTGAAGGGCTTGCGACACCTCTTCGTCCGAGGCATCCTCCATATTCAGAAGCCGATCCATAAAGGTTCGGTCCAATACCACGAGCCCCCGTCCTAATGGCTCTGGTGTGGCAAGTCTGTTTACGCTTTCATGCGCAGCGATCAGATTGTCCAGAGTCTTAGAAAAAGCCCCAAACGAGCTTTCAAAACGGCGCACCAGCAATCGCCGAATGAATTTGTACATGTTCCGTTGCTGATTCGTTAGGTTGCTACCGGAGGATTCTCCCTCGGCGTCTTCATCCTCTGCTCCAGAATCGTCCGAAACAGCATACGCGCCAGGCTGATATATGGCTCCAGTGAACAGGCTATTGGGTCCGAAGTAGTCACTGATTACCCGATCATAGAACTCGCTTTGAGCTGGCGATAACGCATAGAACTGTTCGACTGGATCATGCATGGTCGGCAGGTCTCGTCCTACCTCTGCGGCATAGTCCGGATCATGACGCAGATCCAAACGGTTTCGGCGAATCATAACAGGCTCCATCACGTGACGGATATCGACAGCCAGTGCCTTGCACAAATTCTTAACCAAGTGTCTGATCTCAGAATAGTTTTGTGGCTCGAGTGCTAAATCGATCTTGAGCTTGGTAAGATGGCTCTCCACTTGTCCAACCTTTTCCTCATTCTCTAGGTTCTTGAGTACGTAGTCCATTCGGTCATAGCTAAGTTGATAGGCTCTAAATACGGACTCAAGATCGCCGTTTGGCACCAAGGGTGACTGACGTGCAGGTGTGAACAGCTTCAACAGCGAAAGCATGTCGCTGGGCTTGTTGCTGAACGGCGTGGCAGTCATCAGCACAACCTCTTTACCTCGGCATATCTGTGAAAGATAGTGATAGTCTTCAGAATCCTGGTTTCGGAAATAATGCGCCTCGTCTATGACAACTATCTCGAAGTCCTTCTGGCGGTTCACGAGCGATAGCACATCTTCCAGCAAACCACGAGACACTACGACCCAGTCATTGAGGCGAAAGTCCTGAAGATATCCCCACCATCCGCTTCCCGCATGTGGATCGCCGACAAGCCCCGGTGGCGCAATGACAATACCACGTTTTCGAGTAACCGATCCGAGAATACTACCGATCACAGACTTGCCGAGTCCAGCAACGTCAGCAACAATCACGCCATTGTATTCTCCCAGAATCGACAGAGCCTGATTGATCGCGTCGATTTGATACTGCATAGGACGGTATTTGATATTGCCGTCTAAATCCTTTGGCTCCGCAAACAGACGAAGGATGGAATTCGTTTTGTCGACTAGCTTACGGTGCTCCAGAAAGCTCTTGAGCACCAGCACGTATGCCTCGAAAGGTGTCAACTCGACCAGTATCGATTCGTCTCCACCGACAACCTTCAAGATTTTGTCTTTCGTAGCCGGGTCATCGGTCAGGGGGATCGCGTCCTCCCAATAAATGTCAAAATACTGCTTGGATTCCTCGCCACCGAAATCGAGCAACTGAACGTTGAGTTCGTTCTGCTCCAACAGCCCCGGTCGCGTCAAGTTGCTACTCCCCGTGATCCAACAGTAATCGCGGTTTAATGTGTTTGCCAGCGATTGATTCCAAGTAAAATGATACAACTTCGCATGGTTCGACACACGCGTCTTGCGGATCTCGATTTTCCCCGTCCGCACAAGCTCAATAAAGAGTGACACGCGCTCATAGTATTTCTTCGTGTCGATTTCCCGGCTCCGCATCACGTGGCTCAGGCTTTTTATAAAATCATTACGCCGATCCTCCTCACTTGCGCTTGCATCTGCCTCCGATGCGAACTCGACAATCTTTCCAGCGTGGTCCTCCGCTTCAAGACCCACGAGAATTCTCATCTTGAAGTTCTGGTTATTAACGAGGCCACTGTGCAGTGCCGATATTCCCCAGAAATAGAAGAACCCGACAAGTACACGCATCTCCTCGCTCTCGGCAATGAGATTCTCCAGCCGTGTAAGCAGGCAATTTTCTTCGTTGATATTGGTAATCAGCATAGTTTTATTCTTTCCCTAACATGGCCCTGCCACGTGGTGTGAGCCGATATTTCTGAAGACGACTATTGGGTTTTTCCGGAAGAGTCCGTTCAATCAATCCGCCATCCAGCATCTGGCGTATCCGAAGATTGAGCTTTCCTGATATGCTCTTGTGCCCTAGTGCTACAGCCAATTCTGATTTAGAGAGGGCTCCGGAATGCAGCAATGCCAGCGATTTACGAAAAATCGACTCTGGCCCCGACTCTGGCCCCGACTCTAGCCCAATCAGAATCGTGCCGCCATCGGCATTGGCAAAGGCCACCACCGATACGGCCAGCGCTTTCGGTTCCACCAGAATGCTCTTCCGGTCGAAACACTGCCCTTCTTTCTGTTGAAGCAATTCGTTGATCATGGTCTATTTTCCTTCATCATTTATCATTCTCTCTAGTCCCATCCAGGCAGACTCGCCGGCAACGTCGCCTTGCGCTTCTTGTTCGGCTTAGTTGTCGGCGCTGACGCCTTTGAGGTTTTCTTATGTGATCCAGACGCAACAGCATCCTCCGATTCCTTTGTCTCTTCCTCATCTGACGCAACTGTAGCCGCTCCGCCACGACTCACACTGGCCTTCACAATCTCTTTTTCTTCAGGCGTGAGGCCGTAGAGGTCATAGACCAACTCGTCAATCTCATCTTCGAGTTTTGTAGTATCGGCGGCGGGGTCTGCCTTCTTTGCTGCAAGGATCATTTTTGCCAATTCTGAAAGCTTGTCCTGAACAATCTTAGACGTATCCGGAACCGGCGTGTCTTTCAGGTACTCCGCTTTCACCGCAACATTAAGAAACTTTGTCGCATAAAGATAATTGATCAGCTTCGAGTTGAGAACTGCCAGCAGAAAGTGAATCGGTGCGCTACTCGATCGAGGCACAATAAAGTTTACTCCCTGTGTACCATATAAACCTTGATCATCAAGTGTCGCCACAATTCGGGTCACTAATCGTGGATTCCGGGTTCCCTGAACCAGCAATTTCGGGGTGGAATCCAGTTCGGCTTTGACTCGGGGTCGATGAAGGCAAAACCATTCTGTCGAGCGTTCACTGGCGCTCCGCCCATGAGTCAACTCGTCTCGAAATTTGGATAACCACCGCTCCGTATTAGGGAATTTCTTAATCTTTGTTTCACTGTCAACATAGAGGATTTGACGGGCCGTGCTGCGGATGACCCATTTCCCGAAGTCCCTTCCTAACAGTACAGATTTTAATAAACCCTGTTCGATTTTCGCCTCTATAACCTGTTCTGGTGTCGGAAGAAAAGCGGTGTTGTTGCCGGTCACGATTCCCTGGAACACCTTGAATTTATCTTTCAATCGCCACCCTTTTACGGAGAACATTTTTTGAAAGACCGCCTCGCCGCCCGTATCACTTCCAAAACTGATGACATTGCCATACTGCTTGAAGTAGTTGCTTGGCACAACGGTTACTTGATGATTGTCAAAATCCAAAGCGTAGACAAGTCGGATGGTTTCGTTGCCTGCTTTTGAAAGAGAGAGAACGCACACATCGTTATTCGCGGCTTCAAAAACCTTATCCCCAAGATACAGCACGTCACGCAACCAAGCATTGTCCAGCATCAAGTTACGAAGTTTGCTGTAGGATAGATTGTTTGCGATCTGTTGTGGCACGATGAACGAGACAACCCCTTGTTTTGAAGTGTAGCGGAGCAGTGCGACTTCATAAAAAAGACCAAAAAGATCATATCGTTTGAAGAAGGTAGCATAGTTCTTCCTGTAAACCATCTTCTTTTCAGGAGAGACCAGTTCGACGTTTACATACGGCGGATTGCCGATCACGATATCGAACCCGTCTTTGACATTGAACATCCATTCCGGGTCGGAGAAAGTAGCGTTCTTATTCTGGTCGTAGGGATCCCAGGAGGATAGTTTCTCAGCAATGTCGTCAATGACCGTCGTGGGAATTTCCACCTTATGTCTCTCGCGCGAAATGGCCGCATCCAAGTCTTTGCGGGGCTTTTCATTGGCGTCATACATCAGTTCGTCAGACTTGGAATCCGCTGTTTCAAATCCATCAAACAACACCGCCTGCTTCTCCTCTGGAAGGATCATCTGCTTCCATTTCGGTTCCGCAACCTTCGCCCGTTCCTTCTCAAGCAATGCTAGCCGTTCCTTGTCGGGCTTTGCCGCTTGTTTCACGGCCTTCTTGATCTCGTCGCGCTTCAGCTTGTCCTGTTTCCGCAGTTCCTTCTTCTCCCTGTAGGTCTTTGCACCGAAGTGCTTGTGACGGATCTCGAAAAGCTCGACTTTTAACTGGGCGATGTTGCCCGTGAAAAGATTGAGTGCATCCTTGCCTTCTGAGGGTAGCCCAATCAGCGAGTCAGCGGCGACAAATTTGGTTTCCAAATTCGGCAGAGTGTGGATACCGTAGTTCTCCGTCGCGTTTTCCGTCGGCTTCTGTTCGCAGACCAGCGAAATAAAGAATCGCAGTTTGGAAATCTGCACGGCGATGCACTGGATGTCGCCGCCGTAAATGCAGTTTTCGATAAGCTGAAGTTTCAAATCATAGACATTCGCGTCGTCCGGAAGATTCCGCAGGATTCGCAACAATTCGACCATTCTCAACAGAATCCCCATTGGGAAAGCTCCCGAGCCGCAGGCCGGGTCGAGGATCTTAGCCGTCACCAACGCATTGTCAATTTTCTCGCATAGTTTCCGGTCCTCCGGGCGTTCGCCATCGGTAAAGAGTTTGCGAACCTCCTTTTCGATGGACGACGCATCAAAAGGTGTAGCAGACATTCCTGTCTGCTGTGACGCATCAAAAGGTGTAGCAGGCATTCCTGTCTGCTGTGACGCATCAAAAGGTGTAGCAGACATTCCTGTCTGCTGTTCTGCCCGTTCTTCCCGTGCCTCATCTCGTTTCACCATCAACCAATATTCACTCGGTTTGAGCCCAGTCTTGACCGGGTTCGCCTGGATGTACCCCTCGAAAAATCGGTATTGTCTCTCATTTCGCACAATGTGGTCGTAGGATTCATCCATCCAGAATGTCCCCGTTAGACCGAGAATTTTGTTGGCGGCTCTGGCGCTGGCGCCTTTGATTCCTTTAAGAAGTTCTGAAAGCGACATTTTCCCGTTTTCGGGGGGATTGCAAACATGAAGACGGTCACCGTCTTGGTGTGGGATGGGCTGCAAAAGACAATGTACATGGGTCGGCATAATCACAGCGGCATGAACCAGAACACGCGCCCCGTCAAATTTCATCAGGCATTCTTTGACCGCCTCGCGAACGTCCGCACGTGCGAGTGCCCGAGACCCCATGCCTGCATCGAGCCAAGCATCCATTCTGGACGTGAATTGGCGATCATATTCCGCCCATATTTCATCCGTCCATGGTTCAGGGTGATGCGTCTTCCAAGCATCTCGATCAGCCTTCCACTGGCGTAGTTTTTCCTGAGGAATCGAGTCACCCAGACGAAAGGTCACCCAGTAAACAGCCTGTTCGGCTTGCCAATGCGGAAGCCGCCGTTGAGAAATTGAGACAGGCGAATGAGACAGGTAAGGTGTGGAGGGCATTCCTGCCTGCCGCACATCCGCAGACAGGAATGTCTGCGACACCTTCTGGATCAGATGGGCGATCAGGCTTTCGTCCACCATGTAGTTGACGATCTCGCGAGGGGTGTAGAAAGAACCGGTGGCGTTGCGCGCTGCGACCTTGGTTTCGGGATTGTAGGCCCCCAACAGGTTTTCGAATACTTTGCCAAGGAGCTCAGGATCAAGCGCGACGTCTTCGTCTCCGGGAGCGTTTTCGTCGACGGTAAAATTATACTGCTGCAAGAGCGGGATCAAACCGTCTTGTTCATCGAAAAAGAGGCGGTTGGGTACTCGTGCCTGTTGTTTCAGGTTGCGCGAAAAACCGTCAGAATAGTCTTTGTCTTTATCCAGACATTCAAAGAGCCCGCCGTTTAAAAAGGGGATCGTGCTGAACAGGCTCAGCACATCCTCCTCCGAACCAGAAAACTCCGCGCCGTAACGGTAAAGCGTTTTGATTCCGAAATGCTCCTTATTCACCGAAATCTTGCCGGCATCTGCTGCAAACGCCCGTTCCGCAATTTCTGAATTGAGCGTGGCAAAGAAAAGATTCTGAAGAATCGCCCGGTAGTAGTTGTCGCCGGTCGTCGGATTGAATTTTTTCAGAATGGTTTTAAGTTTCGCCGGATCGAAGAGGTTGTCGGGTACGAGATGTTTCTGTTTGAGGAACCACACAAACATCAGGCGAGTGATCAGGCGTATGATGTGTTCATTGATCTCACGGTCGTCCTCACTCCGGTCTGTGTCGTTCGGATACGTCACATTCATCTCTTCCGAGAGCGCCCACTGATACCAGGCGAAGAGGCGATTGTAGAACTCCTTGGTCAGTTTCTCGACGGAAAAGGCTTCTTTGAGTTTATCAAAGGACGCACAATCGAGCGACATACGGTCGCGGAAGGTTTTGTTGCCAGCCGCCACGTCAACGAAGAAGCTCTGGCGTTTAACGGCGCTCCAGATAAGCCGTGTCCCCTCTGCCTTTCCATAGACCAAGCTGAGCCGGAAATTACCGTTGCCATCGTAGAACACAAAGAGACCCTGTGTAAACGCCCCTGCGACACTGCGATCCGGAGGAACGGCAAGGGCATCTTCTATGCACTTCTTGGAGAAATTGAACTGCCTAACTCGGCTACTGCGTTCGTGGAGCTCGTCCCCGTCACGCAGTTCTGCAACGACGACAATCATAGGCATGTTCGAGCCATTAGGCCCCGCCAATGTTTTTACAACGCCAATTCGCTCCGCACTCTGCCACGGAAATTCGGCGGATATCTGCATTTTGCCGCGTAACTCTGAAAACGATGGAAACTTCGCCCTCAAAAAACGGATAAACACTTCCGTCTCAAACCCAGAAACTAATATTCCCTTCGGCCTCCAATGTCAACCTGCAAAATCTGAAAATTGTACGCAAAAAACGCACCCGCAAAGAAAGTATGAATGATGAAGGGGTGGAATGATGGAATCTGGAATACTGGAATGGTGGGCGCGGGGCACCCGCGCCGCGGCTCGCCACAGTCTCGCTCTCCAGCTTTCCCGAACCCACATACTTCCCATTATTCCACACACGCCCACATCAAAAGGGCACCCGCAACATTCGACGCTTTCCCTGATGCCTTTATGTTTGTCCTCACAAAAAACTCTTGCATTATGATGCGTACTCATTCTAAACTTGTGTACGTATTGAGGTGCTATTATGGAAACTAAACTTACCCTAAAACTTGACGAAAATGTCATCAAATCCGTCAAGCGCTATGCTGGCAAAAACCACCGGAGCGTTTCACGACTTGCCGAGGACTACTTCCGCACGCTTGCCGACGACGCACGGCCAAAGAGCAACTACTCTGCGCTTGTTGAAGAACTCAGCGGTATCGTAGCAGAAGCGGATGCTGCAGAAGCCGACTACGTCGCACATCTTGAACAGAAGTATGAATAAGCAGGTGTTCATCGAAGCCGACGTCATTCTCGATTTGCTATGCAAACGGGAACCCTTTTACCCCTATGCAGCGGAAATCTTCACGCAGGGGGATACGGGGAAACTCGTCTTGGTCACCACATCGGTCGTGCTAGCCAACGTGTTCTATATTTTACGGAAAGCGACTGGGACCATCAAAGCTCGTCAATACATGCGGAAACTCCGAATTCTGATCGGCGTGCTTCCCGTTGGAGAGAAAATCGTCGATTTGGCCCTCAATTCAGAGTTCCCCGATTTCGAAGACGCTATCCAATACTTTGCAGCAAGGGAAAACCACGTCGAAACGCTTCTGACACGAAACGTCAAAGACTACAAAGCCAAGGACCTGCTCGTACAGACACCCGAAGAATATCTAAAATCCTTTCCGCCAGAACTACAAACACATCAAATGCCTAGCCGAACTGACAGAACTCGATGAACGTCATCTGATTCACGTCATCGTCTTTATCGGCAAACGCTCATGCTCTATCCCCAGACAAGAAGAAAAAGCCCTAGGACTAGCGGTACTGTAAACAACAAACACCCACAACAGCTGGGCGTATCAGGCGCAATTTCACGCGCCAATACCTACAAAATTTCCACCGCCTTATCCATTAACAGGAAAGGCCCCCCTTCGCAGCGAACACCCCCTCCCCCCCTCTATATACGCCGCCCGACTACGCACATCTGGACTCCGTGCAGCCATGCCAACGCTTAGCGGCCACACCTATTTCAGCGCGATGCACCGCGCCCCGACAACCTCCGCTGATCTCTGAAGCATCGGAGTACAGCAGGTGAACCCGCGCCGCCGTGCCAATGCCCTGCATCGAGATACATCACACCATGATGAACAAGAAAAATAATCTCACGACGCGGACACAACCGCTTTCCGACACCTTAAAGCCCGGCAGACCAACTGTCTTCCGAAAGAGATCTTTGGTGTCTTTGGTGTCTTAACTCACATGACCCCACATAGAAAACAGAGGCAAAGGATGTGACAGGAAAGTAAGCCAAAAATGCATGATTTACCCCTAAAAACGAAAAAGTCCCTGAAAAGTTGATGTTTTCAGGGGTTTACAAATTGGTGGTGGGTCTAGGATTCGAACCTAGGAAGGAGTTATCCAGCAGATTTACAGTCTGCCCCTGTTGGCCACTTAGGTAACCCACCTTTGAAGTCAAAAGACTCGGCAAAATATGCCATTTCCGGACGGGAAAGTCAACCTTAAATTCAGAACAATTTCCGATACGCGATAATTTCAGAATCGGAATATCCTTCAGTGCGTTTCTCAAGCGGCTAACGGTCGATCTTATGGCAAAGGCAAAAGCAACTTGGCTGTACCGAAAAATAATAGAAGGCCCGTGATATCGACAATCGTCGTCAGCGCTGGACTGGCGACAAGAGCGGGGTCCAACTTCAGCTTCGCTGCAATCATAGGCAAAAGTGCTCCGATCATCGTCGATGAAACAACCTGCAAACCAAGCGCGATAGAAATGGCAGTACCGACCCAGGCCAGAGATACTCCCGCCGGCAACGCCGAGCTACTGCCCAACAGCATCACGCGGCCAAAAGCAACAAGTGCCAACACAAAGGCCAATAACACAGAGACCTTGAGCTCTTTAAAGAGAACCCGTAATACATCTTTGGGTATGACCTCGCCTAAAGCCAAGGCGCGTACCACCAATGTCGCGGACTGACTCCCCGTATTCCCACCCGTGTCAGCAAGCATCGGGATAAAGGCAATAAGAATGGCAAAATGAGCCAAAAGTCCTTCCGATCGTTGGACGATGAGTCCAGAAACCAAACCGAATACGCCCAGGATCACCACCCAGACCACACGGTTACGGAAATGCTGCCACGAGGACGTGCGCAGATACTCACCCGCCATATGGCTGCCTCGAATCGCCATCAGCTTTTCAATATCTTCCTGCTGCTCTTGACGAAGCACGTCGATGGCGTCGTCATGGGTAATGATACCAACAAGCTTGCGATCGCCCGTCGTAACGGGAATGGCGAGCAAGTCGTATTTTTCAATCGTACGGACCACTGCTTCCTGGTCGTCGCCCACATCGACGCTGACCACGTCCTCATAGGAGATGTCTTTGACGAGCTGTTCTGGCTTTCCCAAAATCAAGTTTTTCAACGAGACAAGCCCAATAAGCCGCTGCATTTCGTCGACAACATAGATGTAATAAATCGTTTCACGCGTCGGGGCCTGAATACGAACTTGCTCGAGTGCTTGTGCTAGCGTGACATCAGGGCGCAGGGTTGCAAAATCGCTACTCATCAGACCACCAGCCGTACCTTCCGTGTAGCTGGTGAGTTTACGAATGTCTTCGCGTTCAGCAATGGCGACAAGCGGGAGAATCTGCGCCGCAACTTTCGGATCAAGTCGCCGCACGAGATCTGCTCGATCGTCATGAGGAAGTTTTTCCAGCATCTGCGCCATCGCTTGGCGGTGTGCGCCACTGGCCAACTCAACTTGCCGATACAGATCAAAATGCGAGAACACATCCGCCGCTTGTTGCTGTGGGATTGCGGCCAACAGACGCCAAACATCGACATTTTCTTCCTCGCTAACAAAATCAGCGATCTCAGCCGGATGCACATCTGCGATCACGTCGCGAAACTGAGTGATATCGCCGCTATGAATTAACTCGAGAAGTTCTGGTGTGAGGATGGGGTTCGTCGTCATAATCGTTCTTTTTTAGTTCATGTTGTAGTTTTCGGTTATTGTACACCGCATCGTAAGCTTATGTCGACCCCAATACGCATGTGAGTTGTAATCGGTCAAGTGGATGTTACTCCTCCGCTTGCCCACCCCCAGTGACTGACCGATTACGAAAACCACACTTCTGCTTCTCGTTTTTTTTATGGGATTATGGTAGTATGCACAGAATTCTTTTTCAAATCTATTCTCCCTAAATCTCTCACCTCTCTTGTTGGTTAGCTCCTGCGAGAGCAAGAAGACGAAGGCCTATCGAAATCCGAATGAAGCAGCCACCATGATGACCCCGAACGCTACACCTACTGCCAGCAATACGCCGAAACGCCTCCTTCGCTCATTCGGCACAAGCCTTATTCTTTTCATATCCATATTCACGGCTTTCGCCGAAGAGGATATCTCCACGATCGCATCAGAGCAAGAGCCCACGGAACGCCATCGACTGGCGCTTTTCACTGGAGCTACGCAGATTTTTGACTCCGATATTGATGCGGTGTTTGGCGTAGAACTTCACCCGGGGTGGCGCTGGCATGGGTTTGGATCATGGGCTTCCCTGTGCGTGGGCAACGAAACTGGGCTCTACGCTTCCGCCGGAATACTCTACCCCTTTCTTCTCAGCGAAAAGTGGAGACTGACCCCTCGGTTCGGTTTCGGCTATTTTAAAGAACATAAACTCGAGCTGGGTAGCGATCTTGAATTTCGGTCAGGAATCGAGCTCTCACGCGAATTCCAGCGTGGCTACCGGATCGGTATCTCGCTGGCGCATATTTCCAACGCTTCAATCGGCGATGTGAACCCAGGAACCGAAGCGATCTGCGTCTCATTTTCACTCCCGATTTTCTGATTATCTCGGCTATCGCATCCGGCAAATCTTGTCTAAAAATTCCTTGCGCCCCTCGCGAGACTCCTTGCGCTCGTTGCGTTAAAAAGAAGGCCCTAGGTTTTAGGCCTTAGGTGCGAGCCTTTCTCTCCGAATTTCTATGGAACGTGGCGAGCTTGGGCCTATGGCCTAACACCTACAACCTCTCTTATTAAATCAACAAAGCTAGCGACTTATGTTGTGAGCGGCGTTAGGTTGTGAGCGGCGTTAGGTTGCATCCTCGTTCCGTTGACCTGTCCGTTTGGATTTGCTCAGAGGCACCACGTTTACTCGAAAGCGGCGTCGCGCGGAATACCGCTTGCCGCCGCACTCCAAAATCGGCCATCTTGGAGTGCGGTGACAACCGAAGGGCGGCACCGCTTTTCGCATGTCTGTCGGTTGCGGTATGGGTCTTTTCGGCTTTTCAGTCAACAACTGCACGGGACGATTCACTGTAATCTTGAAGAATAACGCGAGATTATGGTGATGTTCGCGATTTATGGAAAGCTTTGGGCTCTTTGTGTCTTGGTTGTTGAGCTTGTCGAAACATTGTGGCAGAAATCAGCACCGCGCTGGATTAAGTTTTATCCGCAGATTACGAGTACCCACACGGAACC
>CAZUAY010000025.1:0-21426 GCA_964618405.1 uncultured Lentisphaerales bacterium | reverse complement strand
CGCAGTCGTCCCGACAAGCCGTCTCTCCTCATGCTTCGAAACGATGCCGAAAAAACCTTTGTACCTCATCCTTCGAAAATACAGATATCAGCTTCGGCTAATTTGAAACAAACGGCTCGCTGGGACAGCTTCGCCCCACCCTGCTCCGCATAGAGAATAAGCGATTATTCGAATCAGAAGAGGGAATTGAACTTGCGATAGAAAAGTAGAAAAAATCTCAATTTAGTGAGGTCTGGTCATCTTCAAGTCGGCTACATTCTTTTCGAGACCCGTGTTAAAAACTGAGACGCAAGAGTAGCCCCGACAGTCCTGTCGGGGACGAACCGAGACAAGATTGTCTCGGCTACGTTCCTATTACGGAAGCTCTCTCAAAAGCTGGCTATAAATTTCGGCTGCACCGCAAACCTGCTTAAACTCCACGCATTCATCTTTCGAGTGAGCTGTCTCCAATTGACCTGGACCTAAAATGATCGGCAAGCATCCAGCATTCCGGAGCAGATTAGCATCAGAATGGCTTTTAAACGAAATGGGATTCCATTCTTTCTTCAAGGTCTGAAAAACCCGCTTTAAGCGTTGAGCAAAAGCTGATTCCGCTGACACCTCAAATCCATCGGCTAAGGTCGGGAACTCCAATTCATAGTTTGAGGCATGGCTGCCGGTGAGTTGGACGTCGATAAATGCGCGCAACTCTTCAGAAAACGCTTGCGAGGAAACATTGGGTGGAAAATGCAAATCCACGGCAACAGCGCAACGATCCGGCACAGCAAAGCCAGATTTCGAGCTACGCAGATCTCGGATATTCATGATGGCTTCCAACTCATGACTTTCGATCCAGTCTTCAAACTGGATTAGAAATCGCAACATCGCGTGAATGGCGTTCGTTTCTCGATCCGACATGGCCGCATGTCGACGATACCCAAAAGCGCGAACCATCAATTCCACATAGCCATAGTGAGCCAAGCCAGGCTCCAAGTTCGTTGGTTCTGCTACCAGAGCCGTATCGAAGGTGTGTGATTCGAGTAAGGCCTGTGTACCGTCACCGTTTTCTTCCTCGCCAACCACTAGCGCAAGCAGAACATTGTCCGAGAGACTCCCTTGTTCGACAGAAGAAAGAAACGCCTCAATCAGTGCGGCACAGCCGCCTTTCATGTCAGCCGTACCGAGTCCTCGACAAATGCCTTCATGCTCAGAAAACTCATACTGCTCAATATCAAAGGCCGGCACCGTGTCGATATGGCCGAGAAACAGCATGTTTGGCGTGCCGGAGCCCGATGAAACGAGCAGGTTCGCGCGTGATTCATCGACGGGTTGTCGCTCGACGGAAAGCCCGCTCGCCATCAGAACGTTTTCGAGGAAATCCGTCAACTCTTCCTCTTTGCCCGATGGACTATAAATGTCGACCATGTTTTGGAACAGGGCGTGCAGTCGTTTGGTGTTAATGAAGTTCGCCATACGTTATCCTTCCTTCCCCAGATTGAGCGTCATGTAGACATGTTCCGTCGGATTCTCAAACCCCTTACGATGAAAAAACGTAAGTGCCGCCTCGTTATCCGCTTGCGTATCCACCATCAGCATCCGTATCCCATCATCCTCCATCAATTCGCGGAAGCGGTCAAACAGCAAGCTTCCGACATGCTTGCGGGCAAAGCTCGGATCAACACCCAACCACAGTAAATGGCCATAATTCCAAGCCGAACGGGCCTTTTCGATAACAGTGCCCATAGCAAACCCAATGACTCGTTCTTCTAGCTCTGCGACCAAAAGATATTCCGATTCGCTATTAAACAGATAGGTGACCTCATATTCATCCCACGTACGGTAGAGGTTTGAATACTCTTGAGAAGTGAACACTTTTTCGCCTAAATGAAAGATTGCGGCAAGATCATCAATCGTCGCCGTCCTAATTTCAATTTCACTATCAATCCGCATTTTCTTTCCTCATCAAACTGTGTTTCTGCCAAACTTCAAGACTGACACGACCTCTCGAGAACCGCCTTGATGCGTCTGACGCCCGCACTGGAGGACTCTTCTTTCTGAATACGGAAGTGCCCCATCGTACCGGTATGTTCAATGTGTGGTCCGCCACAAACTTCCTTCGAAAACGTCCCGACCGTGTAGACCTTCACCTTTTCATCGTACTTCCCGGTAAAGAGTGCCGTGGCGCCAGAAGTCTTAGCTTCTTCCAAAGACATAACTTCTAGGGTCACGGGCATATCCGCTTGAATAACTTCATTGACGATGTCTTCAACTTGCTTGACCTGCTCTGGGGTCATTTTATCGGGGTGTGAGAAGTCGAAGCGCAGTCTTTCGGGCGTGATGTTGGAACCCTTCTGGTTTACATGTTCGCCGAGGACGTTCTTCAGTGCTCGATGCAGCAGATGAGTGGCCGTGTGCAGTGCTGTGGTCAGTTCCGAATTATCGGCAAGTCCGCCCTTAAAGGTTCCCTCTCCCTGCTTCGAAAGCTCCTGATGTTTTTTAAATGCCGCTGCGTAGCCTTCGCGGTCAACGGTGAGTCCGCGTTCGCGTGCTAGGTCTTCAGTGAATTCCAGTGGGAAGCCGTAGGTGTCGTAGAGCTTGAATGCGGTCCGTCCGTTGATCTGTGATTGACCATGCTGGAGAAGCACCTCCGAAATCTTATCAAACTCGCGCTCGCCCGAAACCAGCGTCTTTTCAAAACGTACTTCTTCCTGAGTCAGCTCAGACACAATATGATCCCGCTTTTCGCCGAGTTCGGGGTAAACATGCTTATAGTTCTCAACGATGATATCGGCAAGCTTCTCCGTGTAGCCCGTCGCGATGCCCAGTGCTTTTGCATGACGCACCGAACTACGGATGAGACGACGAAGCACGTAGTTGGCACCGAGGTTGCCCGGCTGGACGCCGCCCTTCGGATCACCGAGAATAAATACAGACGTACGGATATGATCGGCTACGATGCGCTCCGAACGAACCGCCGCCGCTTCGTCGGCCGGACGCTGAGTCGAGAGTTCTTTGATCGCGGCCATGATCGGTGCGAAAAGTTCCGTGTCGTACACCGTCTCCAGCTTGTTCATCATACAGATCGTGCGTTCAACGCCCATTCCTGTATCGACATTATGCTGCTTGAGTGGCTCGTAGGTGCCGTCCTCGCGCTTGTTGTATTGCATGAACACATCGTTCCAGATTTCGATATACTTGCCGCAGTGGCAACCGGGACGACACTCCGCTTCGCACTTGTCTTTGCCCGTATCGATGAACATTTCGGTGTCCGGACCGCAAGGCCCCGTCACGCCCGCAGGCCCCCACCAGTTGTCTTCCTTTGGCAAACGGAAGATACGCTCTGCAGGGATACCCAGTTCTAGCCAAATCGCGGCAGCTTCTTCATCGGCTGGAATATTGCCCTCCCCCGCAAAAACCGTCACGTTGAGACAGGCCGGATCGAATCCTAGCTTTTGCGTAAGGAATTCATGCGACCAACAGATCGCCTCTCTCTTAAAATAGTCACCGAGCGACCAGTTTCCGAGCATCTCGAAGAAGGTCAAGTGTGAGGCGTCGCCAACGGCATCAATGTCGCCCGTGCGTACGCACTTCTGGACGTCGACCAAGCGCGTTCCTGCGGGATGTTTTTCACCCATCAGATACGGGACCAATGGATGCATACCAGCCGTTGTAAAAAGAACGGTCGGATCATTCTCTGGAATCAACGAAGCGCCAGAGATGATGGCATGGCCCTTAGATTTAAAGAAATCGAGATAGAGATTGCGAAGCGTATCGGCTGTCATGTTCATGTTTCCAGTTTGATCAAAATTAGGTTTTGATTGTACCAGCCTACCGCGACCCCAATCAAGGAATACTTTTATACCCGTGAAAGATGCACGGCCGTCTCAAAGTGCGCGGTACGGGGAAACATGTCGAAGATGCGCGCCGACTTCACGTGGTACTTGCCGTCTTTGGTGAGGATTGCGAGATCGCGAGCGAGCGTATCGGGTGAACACGACACATACACAACGTGATCTACAGGGTGTTCTAGCAATGCAGAGGTCACCTCGGGCTCGAGCCCAGCACGCGGAGGATCGACAACGACCATGCGGTTCGTCGATTCAAGTTGAGCAAGGGCTCGACTGGCAACCCGAGAAGAATACTCACAGAAGAAGCGTGTGGGAAGTCCAAGACGGCGGGCATTGTCGTTCGCCGTGCGGATCGCACCACGCCCAGAATCAAAACCGATGACATGGCGAATTTTTCGCTTTGATGCCGAAAGACCGAACACGCCAACACCACAATAAAAATCGATCAACTCGCGTGGCTCGCACGTCTCGACAAGCCCGGTAACATACGAAACCAGCTCTGCGCCAACCTCTGGATTTACTTGAAAAAATCCCTTGGCAGGAACCATCAGCTTGCCGACCACGGGCGACAGCTCAGTCAGCGGCGGTAGAGGCTCTTCTTCACGTCCTTCCGTTTCCGGTATCACAATCACGCCGTCCGTCTCCGTCCATCGCAAAGCAATGGAACCGTCGGCCCCTATGTACTTCCAAAATTCACGATCTGCACGGATTTCCGTCAAGACCTGATTTATTTCGGGAACGGCGAGCGGACACTGCGGCACGTCAACGATGCTGACGTTGTCCTCTCCGACATAGCCGAGAATTTTGCTCCCCTCAGCATTACGGCCAACATGTAACGTGATTTTGTTTCGGTAGTGCAGAAACTTCGGCGATTTTAAGGGCTCGAGAAGGATCTCGGCGGCGTTCGCGATGCCACCCTGACGCGACAAAAACGACAGCAACTGATCCTGCTTGTAGCGCAATTCCGCTTCATGGGTGACATGATCGTAAACGCAACCAGGAACTTGAATGTCGCCCTCTGCTGTCACGAGGCGACAGGTGGGCTTATTCAACCGGTCGGGTGAGCGTTTGACCACGAGAAGCGCCTGCGCTTCTTTAAAGGACTTCTTTTCGCGTATGACTTTGGCAATGACGTCCTCGCCTGGACAGGTGCCAGGCACGAAGTAAACGATGCCCTCATTTCTGGCAACGCCTGCACCGCGATAAGCAATGGAGTCAATAGTAAGGGTAAGTGACATAGTGGGGTATTAGGGAGTAGAGAGTAGAGAGTAGGGAGTGGTTTCGGATGGGGACACCCCATACCCCGAATTGTTACAGTTCTATTTAACTAGGGTGGGTGTCAATTCGGAAAGAATAAAGTTAATCAAAACTTTCATCCTTTAGCGTTTTGGTTGTAGCCGTCAGCATTTTCCTGAGAACAACACAATCATCCATAATACCGTTGAATTCAGCATCAGATAAATACTGCGTGTCGTGTAACAGATCGAGCCAGAACGCAACTTCCGCACACTCCTTATGTGAGATATAGACTTTTTGGGCAAAGTCCTTTTTGCTAATAGCACACTCCGCCTCGCTCAAATTCGCGCCAATACTCGTTCCACATCGGAGAAGCTGTTTCGACATGACGGTTTCTTTTTTCTTATCACATAGATATGTGTAGAGCCTTACAATCTTTATCGCAAATTTCTTACTTTTAAAAAGTGCTGTGTCTTCAGGTTGCATTGTATCCTCCGCATCACGTTGATATCTAACTTAAAGAAAAGGGGAGCCTGAGGGTGCGCCCTCAGCGTAAACTACTCTCCACTCTCTACTCCCTACTCTCTTCTGCGGGGCATTCTGCTGGTCTAGCGCTTCGAAAGTACATCCGCTTCATACTTCTTGCAGGACGCCAGCCACTGCTTGCCAGAGCCCTTGCCCAACTGGGCACAGGCCTGATCCCAAACGAGGCCGTAGGGTAGCGTGCGGAACTCTTCTTGCAGTGCGAGGCGGGAGGTGTAATCGCCATCGGTCTCAGCGTCGCGGAGGAGCTTGAACGGCGTGAGTTTCGCCATGAGCAGTGCCTTGCGCATGTTGCGGGTGCCGATCGTCCAAGCGGCAATGCGATTGATGCTGGCATCAAAATAATCGAGCCCAAGACGAATTCGCGACTCAAGACCGTTCCATACGATCTCCTGTGCAATCGCCTTGAGTTCGTCATCAAGCGCAATCACATGGTCGCTATCCCAGCGTACGGGACGGCTGACATGCAGTGCGATTTCGGGCATGAAGAGGAGCACAGCGCTGAGTTTATCGGAGATGACCTCTGTCGGATGGAAATGGCCGGCATCGAGACAGGCCAGCTTCTGACGGCTCACGGCGTAACCCAAATAAAATTCGTGGGAGCCTGCCGTGTAGCTTTCGCATCCCACGCCGAAGAGCTTGCTCTCAACGGAGTCAACGGTTAGCTTGGGGCTGTACTTTTTCTTAAACATGCGGTCGAGCGAATCCAGCAACCGTTCACGTGGGCCCAGTCGATCGGCAGGCGTGTCCTTATAGCCATCCGGAGTCCAGAAATTATTGAGAACCGAAGACTGGGTCTTGGAGCCAATCTTGGCTGCTATTTCGCGACAGCGACAGCCATGCTCAACCCAAAAATCACGGATGCCCTTGTCTCGATTAGCCAGCGCAAAACCATCGGAAGCCTTAGGGTGAGCGAAGAACGTCGGGTTAAAATCGACGCCGATGCCGAGTGCGTTAGCCCAATCGACCCAGTTCTTAAAATTGGCGAATGTTATTTCGTCGCGATCCGCGTAGTTGCCGTTTACAGGCTCCGCGTAACAGGCATGTAAGTTGAGACGCGATGTACCGGGAACGAAGGAAAGAACTTTCTCGAAGTCAGCGCGAAGTTCCTCTGGTGTTCGAGCGCGTCCAGGAAAATTTCCCGTGACAGCGAGGCCGCCATCGACACCTCCAGCAGACTTTTCAAATCCGCCGATATCATCGCCCTGCCAGCAATGCATGGAGATAGGAATTGCCATCGCGGCATCGATTGCGGTCTGTGCGTCTACACCATATTCGGCGAAAATTTCTTTTGCACAATCCCATCCTAAATTCTTCTTTGCCATTTTACTCTCCTTGTCGTATTGGTAAATGATTCGCAGGAGCGGCTTACCGCTCCATCGTATTCCGTCAAATTCCGAGCATGTCTCGCATGGAGTGGAAACCAGGCTCTTTGGAAACAATCCAGCCCGCCGCGCGGAGTGCGCCGTTGGACAAACAGCCCCGTCCTGTGGCTTTATGCGTAATTTCAACGCGCTCACCATCCGCTGCAAACATAACGGTATGATCGCCAACAATGTCACCACCACGGACCGCGTGAATCGCAATCGTCTCGGGCTTGCGTTCGCCCGTCATGCCTTCGCGTCCGTAGCAAACAACATCTTCTAAATCAACCTCGCGACCGGCGGCGACAGCCTTCGCCAATGCCAGCGCAGTTCCAGAAGGTGCATCTTTTTTGTGGCGGTGATGCAGTTCAACGATTTCCGCATCATAGCCTTCGTTGAGGATAGACGCCGCCTGTTTAACGAGACTCAAAAGTAAGTTCACACCGAGGCTCATGTTCGGCGCCATCAACACCGGCACCGTTTGCGCGGCCGTCTCCACCGCCGCAAGTTCCTCGGTGGTCAACCCCGTTGTCCCCAGAATATAGGCTTTGTTGTGTTTCTTCACCAGCATCGCCGTCGCAGGCACCGCCGTATGAAACGTGAAGTCAATGACGACGTCCACTGTGGCAATGGCCGTTGAGATGTCGTCGGTGACCAAGATCCCGTTTGGTGGGCACCCCGAAACCGTGCCAGAATCAAGCCCAACACTCGGATTGCCCGGCTGCTCAACAGCAGCCCCGAGTTTAAGATTCTCGTACGTTCGAATTGAGTTGATCAACGCCGCACCCATGCGGCCGCCAGCTCCTAAAATTGCTACTGAAGTCATGCTCTGTTCCATCCGTATTGCTATCAAAAAATAAGGGCGAATTCAATCAAACGACTAAGCCGAGCGAAGTCAGCGTCGCCTGAAGCTTATTGCGATTTGCCAATTCCATTTCGCAGAGCGGCAGCCGATAGATCTCTTCGATCTGCCCCATCATGGCCAGTGCAGCTTTGACTGGAACGGGGTTCACCTCAATGAAGAGGTCGGCAAAGAGTGGCACAAGCTCGTCGTGAATAACGAGTGCCTCTTTATACTTGTAGGCCAGCGCTAGGTTGACCATCTCGACCATCTGCCGCGGCACAACGTTCGACGCCACGCTCACAACACCGCGCGCGCCAACCGCCATCATGGGCAGCGTCAGCGGATCATCCCCAGAAAGCACATCGAGATCAGAGATTGCACGAATCTGATTGACGCGTCCGACGTCACCGGCGGCCTCTTTAACTGCAACAACGGAAGGATGCGAGGCTAAGCGCCTCACCACGGATATGGGAATTTCGCGCGAGGTACGCCCCGGCGCGTTATACAACATCACAGGCAAGCCCAAATCGGCAACAGCTGTGAAATGACGGAAGAGGCCTTCAGCAGTCGGCTTATTATAATAGGGGGTGATCTGAAGCGTCGCATCAGCGCCTGCTTCGAGAGCAGCCCTTGTCAACTCAAGTGCCTCATCCGTACAATTAGCGCCTGTTCCCGCGATGACCTGCATGCGACCGGAAACAAAGTTAACGGCTGCCTTGATGACTTCGATGTGCTCTTCTGTTGAAAGCGTGGGAGATTCTCCCGTTGTTCCAACTGGAACAATTCCCGAGATCCCTGCCGCGACCTGCTTTTCAATCAACTCTCGAAAAGATCCATAGTCGACGGAACCGTCGCGATTAAATGGCGTTACAATTGCTGTGTATGTACCTGAAAACATGGTGGGCCGTGTGGGGTTTATTCTAGGTTGGTGGGCGAGGCGGGACTCGAACCCGAGGTGGGGTTTAGCTATAGCGTACAAGCCAAGGAAACGCGGTATTAGATGGCTCTTTCGTATAGGTTAATGTGATCTTGCAGTTCATTTTGTGGCACAATTGAAGGGGGAGTTTTCGAGAGATCTGAGGATGGGTGTGGCTTCTATTTTACGGTATCCGATTTTAAGTCTTTCAGAGCGTCTTCTATCTGCCCTTTAACGATGTCGATCATCATTACCGTCGGAAGAATCACTTTTCCACAATCGCTGATCCCCGTGATCTCTGCAACTGTCGAGCGGATGAGACCATAAAGGATGGTTCCACCATTCACCCAGGCGCGGAAGCTATCCCCTTCTTTCTGGTCGTAGCCGCCTACCCAGTGAAACTCTCCCGTGGCGAACACCTTAATTGAAAACGCTTTCTTCGCCGCACCACTGTAGCGGATGCTCAGGCTAACGGAATACTTCGTTTTGTCCCTTGCATCCGGACAGAACAAACACTCAACATCAAGCGAAGCTTGCTTCTTCTTGCGTGGACTCGAGACCAACTGAAAGACGGATAGCTTGTAGTCGTCAAGGCCACAGTTAGGCGGCGATTGTAAGTTGACATTCATTTGGACTCTCGCTTACTGGGATACCACTCCGACACTGGGCGGCGTTAAACATGGCGTCGATTTCCTCGTCATCAAAATCTAATAAAAGCGTGCTTTTTCTGTGGGAGGCGGCGGCAACGAACTGTGATACAACATCGTTGCTGGGTATGGCCGACGTGGGGGAAGGATCGCGCAGATACTGCGGATAGAACGCCACAGTCGTGCTCTGGTTCGTTACCGAGGGGATTACACAGAATTCCCCACCGTCGAGTTTTTCTTCAATTACGTCGTACAATCGGTCTTTGACTTCTCTTTCCGATCCGTCCGGAACACCGAATACATAAGCAAAGCACGTCGCGGAGTCGTCAGGATCAGCCACGAGTTTTACCGTGAACGCCGGTACAACTTCCTGTAAAACGGATTCGGCCATAGCGGCAAACTTTTTCACATTCATTTTCATATTCCTGACTCCTTCATAAAGAAATTCTTTATGTTTTCCACTTGAAAAACAAGCTCTTGATTAAATTCAGAAGCCGTAACTTCAACAGGAGCATAGTCCGCTTTGTTTCTCAGACCCCGTAGATCCGCATACGTGCGGTAGAATTTATTCATCTTCTCCTTTACGATGCGTTGCATGGACGTGTGGACATTGTTGTTCTTCTCCAATTCAAGATCGCAGTCAAACTTCTCTTTCCGTACCGCATAGATGAGCACCGCCTGAAAAACGGAGTAGTACATTCGGCTGGCGCTGTTATTAAGGTCGCCTTTATGACGCAGGTCTAGTGCCAGTTCCCATCCCGTTTTTGATTTTTTGACGTACGTGGAGATATTTGTACTCATGGAATTCTACTTTTCTGAGTGCTTGCCGGCATTGTAGATGTCGATCCCTATCTGACTCCAGTCGCTGCGTAAGGCTTCGGCGTCTGCTTTCCTCGCTTCCTCAATACTGCGGACGTTGGAGCTGCGGCCTTGGTAACGGTGGGGCGTGAGAGAGAAATCAAAGATACTAAGGAAGCCTTCACGAAATGCACTATTCGCGGATCTTTCCTCTTTGTTGCTGGTTTTCATGTCTCCGTCTCCTCTGTTGCTTCTGTGCGCTTGAATTATAAACCAAGATCAAGTATAGGGTATTTCTTGTATTTGCGTCAATAGCCGTTCTAGCACACCATGAAAGACACTTTAAGAATTTTCTGATACGATAGGTAGCGTGGAAACGATCCTTTCTTGCGTTTTTTGGGAGATTTTTATTCAGTCCCCTTTAGATTTGGTGGGCGAGGCGGGACTCGAACCCGCAAACCTCTCGGCATCAGATCCTAAGTCTGACGTGTCTGCCAATTTCACCACTCGCCCTAAGTATTGTACGACGGGGTAGAACACTAATATAAACAGATTTGAAAGTCAAGAAATTGCTGGAGAAATTGCTGGAGAAGACGCGAGTGGCAAGTGGCGAGTCGTGCGCTCGCCCAGCTACAGCAATGGGCCAAGATCTGGCGACGCATGTTTTCGGCAACATTTTCGGGCGAAAGGGATGCCGTTACGGAAGATCTGAGAAGTCCTCCCTGGATGTGTCCGCGTATTCATTCTGCCACTCGCCACTGATGACTCGCGACTCGAAACTTATTTATTTCTTTTCAAAAATCGCTTAAAATACTACCCTTACGCCATCGAAACCACATCAATGGAACGACCATGCCTCGGCACTTGAAAAAATCATATCCAGCATTCGCTGCAAAACTCCTCTACCCCTTTAGAAGCGGAAAGAACACAAAATTCCTCTATCTCGGAAAGTGTACCCTGCGCGAGCTCGTTCCGAACGTACTCTGTCGCGCTTGGACGGAGAAGCTCATTGAGGCGGGATTTAAAAAATTCAATCGCGCCGACATCCTCGACCGCGTAGATTACTATAACAAACTGCTTCAACCAACCCTGCTATCCAAAGATGCTCCAGAACTTTCCAAGCAGCGAATGGAAGCTAAGGCGCAAGTTTACTACTTCGATACGCGCGAATACACACGCTACTTTCCACAAAACTTCCACTGGCGGCACCTCCCCGGCGATATCACGTACGTTCCCGCCGAGCCAACGATCGTTAAAAGTAGACCGATTGCTGGCGACAACGCCAACGGCGTTTTGTTGAATCTGAACAAAGTGCGGCATTTTCTTTTTGTCGACGACGCCATCCCCTTCGAGAACAAAAAAACAATGGCCGTCTTCCGTGGCAAAGTGCGTGATAAGCCAAAACGAATCGACTTATTCAAAAAGCATTTCGACAATCCGCTCTGCGATTTCGGAGACACGTCGGGTCATTCCTCCGATCCCGATGCGTGGAAGACGGGCAAGATGACGATCCGTGAGCAGCTCGGCTACAAGTTCATTCTAGCCGTAGAAGGTAATGACGTGGCCAGCAATCTGAAATGGGTTATGTCATCAAACTCAATCGCCATGATGCCCAAACCCGAATTCGAGACGTGGTTTATGGAAGGACGACTAATCCCCAATGTTCATTACATCGAAATTTCACCAGATTATTCAGATCTTGACGCAAAGATTCGGTACTATTCGGAACATACGGACGAGGCGCTCAAAATCATCGCTCACGCGCACGCCTACGTTCAGCAGTTTCAAAACCCAGAACGCGAACGCCTCATTTCCCTACTCGTCATGAAGAAATATTTTTCGCTTACGAACTGACGCACGGTAATTCTTTAACGCCTTTTCCGACAACCAGTCGAGATTGAGCCCAATCAAACACAGGGAGTGCCTCTACTAGCGGATGAAGTTTGTAGAGGATATAGCGGAATTTCGCGGAATGCTGCTTATTACTGGGATATTTGAGTTTCTCTAGTGTCGCCTTCGTTTCGAGAGAATATCCTTGGACAGAAAAATAGAGAGGTGTGTCCTTACCTCTCCACAAAACAAGGCGGCGAACAGCGAGAAGCTCAGGGTGCTCATCAAGATCATCATTGGTTACTGGATAGTTATAAAGAGCCGTCGCAACAATCCAGTCCCGACAGGTTTTACGGTATGTTCCCAATAACGTTAAAGGCGAGTCGTTAACAAGATAAAGCGCCGATTTTTGGAAAAGAAGGAGTTGCTTCATCCTTTCTGGTTGCGCGATCTCTCGATACACATCGATGTCAGTTTCCTCTTGTGCGGTTTTCTTCAGTGCGGAGCCTTTACCGAAGAAGGCGTGGCTAGCCGATGTCATCTCATTAAGAAGGGCAATGAGGCGTCTACCCAAAGCGACTGCAAGGTTGACAGGTACAGCATTTCCTATCTGCTTGTATTGACTCATCACAGAACCGCAAAAACTCCAATCATCTGGGAATGTTTGTATACGAGCGTATTCACGAACGGTCAGCGGGCGAGTTTCTAGTGGATGGCAACGGCCGGTCTGGTTTTGCGCTGGGGCACAAGTCAAAGTCAGACTCGGTTCATCCCATGAAAGCCGACGCGCTATTCCTGTTTTCCCTCCTTCAAGGTGATAACTACCTTTCATAAACTCTCGTTGCAGGTTTACAGGCAGATCACGCCAATAACCTCCAGGCGGAACGAGGGAGATAATTTCAGCTTTACGCTTGGGGTAGAGAACCCCCGGAGATTGCGGAACATCACAGCCAAATAATTCTCCCTTGCATAGAGCATCCCTCACCGTATAGACTCGGCTGGCAGGAGAAGGCCACTTGAAGTCCTTAATATGTTCAACCAAATCATTACGAATACCAACCAAAGCAAGACGCTCGCGTTTCTGAGGAACTCGGTAGTAAAGCGCTTTCAAAACATGTGGTTCGACGAGGGTATACCCTAGATCGTTGATAACAGATTGAATGACCTTGATTGTTTTTCCAGAATCATGTGTCAGCAGACCTCTTACATTTTCGCCCAGAAACACCTTGGGGGATGTCTCCCTCAAAACGCGAGCGAACTCGAAGAACAGCGTACCGCGGGTATCGTCGAACCCGGCCCTATTCCCTGCATACGAAAACGCTTGGCAAGGAAAGCCACCAGAGACGAAGTCGATCCCCTTATATTGTGTAAAATCAATTTTGCTAACATCTCCCTCAATGACATTCCATTCGGGACGATTCTGACGCAACGTTTCACATGCATCGTGGTTGAATTCGTTAAGAGCGACGTTTTCAAAACCGGCAACCTCCATGCCAAGTGCCAATCCCCCTGCACCTGCAAAAAGCTCGATCGAACGGTAAGGACGGATCGGTTTTATTAACGCCTCTGAATTCCATTGAGACCTCGCAATCTCTAATGCCGCAGGAAATTTTAGCAAATCTTTCCAGTAATAGCCTTTCGTGCCAGATGCCGTAGTTTGCGATGCGGGCAGGGCTCCGTTTTTTTCCCATTTTCGAACCGTCTCCTTCGACACGGACAAAATGTCTGCAACTAGACCTAATGAGAGAATCTCATCCTTGTTAAAGCTTGAAGTCATCAAACCCCCTGTAGGTTCCAAAAGACATCAGAAAAAGTGCCTTCAAAATATCGTTGTCTTTCACCTGAAGTTCACTCAGCACAGTATCCTTCGCCATGACTTGCGGATTTTCAACCACAATATCATCTATAACCTTCCCCAACACTTGGCACAAGTCCCGGAAAGCATTTGGCATATCTGTAACGATTTCATAAAAACGGTCGATGGAAATTCTGCGTAAGCGGTTTTGCCGATCCTTGCGTAATGGAGACTTTCCGAGACACCACTCAACATCCTGGCTTGTCTTCGCCACAATCTCCACCAAGTAGCAGGTCGCATTCCGATTACCTTCCACAAGTCCTCGCATGTGCGAATGAACACTTTGCGCAGAGCCGGAATTCATTGTATTGTGCTTGTTTTTGAACTCTGCGAAAATATTTAATTTGTGGTTTTCTACATCCCAGCCATCATCACCGACATCGGGAACCTCCCACCCGTTACCAATATATTTGAAAATATGCTGATGAAAATAGCCGATAAGATTTTCGTTGGTTTTGCCCAATTGGCGCGCTACCTCAGCTTCAATAATGTTTTTAACATCCCGTTGATAGACATGCGCTTCAAACGTAAGTCTAATGGGATCAACAATATTTCGTCTAAACTCGGCGAGTGTCATTCCGATCCGAAATCGAGAGACGGTCTGAAACGTATGCTGATACAAATCTGCATCGCTAATGAATCCAAGGTTGTACTTTTTCATACCAGTTGCTGTTTCGTCTGTGAGGTTATTTGCGGAGATCGCTCTAGGGCTCTCTGGTTATGTCAACATCATAGCACAAAACTCTTGAAAAAGGAAAACCCACAAAACCCAAGTACGAAGCCTATTGTACGTACACACGCTTTCGGCATTGTCGGCAATACGCCGTGTGATCCCAGAGCATCGTTGAGTGCAGTTTTTGAAAAGGATCAGGCGCGCGACATGTATTTTCCCGTACGCGTATCGATTCGCACGATCTCTTCGTTTTCGATATAATCCGGGACTAAGATGTGCAGGCCCGTCTGAAGGATGGCGTTTTTGCTACGCGCCGTTGCTGATGCGGAGCGCATCGACGGGTCGCATTGGACAATTTTGAGGTCCACTGAAGCCGGCAGCTCGATGGTCAGGATCTTCCCGTCTGAAAGCAGGGCGTAAATATCCTCCATGTCCTCAACAAGATAGTCGATATGCTCCGCAATATCCTCCTCCATCATAATAAATTGATCAAAACTTTCGGTGTCCATGAAAGTATATTCGCCCTGTTCGCGGAAAAGATACTGGACGTGACGCTTTTCGAAGTCGATAGGCTGGTACATTTCGTCGCCCTTGACGTTGTGATCGACTTTGCTCTTCGTGACAAGATTCCTGAAACGCAGGTGGTAGACACTGCTCGCCCCACGTGCGCTCGGGGTTGAAACTTTTAACTCCTCTAACACGTTGGGAGTTCCGTTGATGGCGACGATATCGCCTCTTTTGAGTTCACCAGCCTTTGGCATACAATTTCCTTGATAATCCGATTTGTTTTGAAAGAGCAGCGCGTGCCGCTCAAATTTTTATTTGTTCTTCTCGCCGATAGCACTGCGCAGACGTCCCAGACGTTCCCGCTCGTCGACGGAAAGTTCTTCCTTGCGCTTGTCGATGATGCCGAGCGCCTGAGTTGCCATCGCCTTGTCGCCTTGCTTGAGACAAAGCTCCCCGAAATTGAGCTGAATGCGTGGATCGTCGCCGCCCTCTTTTTCAATCGCCGACTTGAAAATCGCGAGTGCTTCAGGCTCGCGGTTCAACTTCAGCAATGCCGTGCCGAGCGTATCCCAGACCGCCGCATAGCGGTCGCCCCCATTTGCAAGCGCATTTCTGGCCAGCATTTCTGCCATCTCAAATCGTTGCGTTTCGATCGCCATCGCCGCGTAGTCGTTCATCACGTACCACGAGGCATTCTGCGCAAGGCTGATCTGGAAATGCCGTTCTGCTAGTGGGTACTGTTTCGATTCCACAAGCAAGGTCGCTTTAACGTAGTTCGCGAATGCGTCCATCGGGTTGAGCTTGAGTAACGAATCCGCATGAGCCGCCGCAGAGAGCTTGTCTGAGGCCATCATGTCCAGCATAAGCGCAGTACGATAAGCGAAATCGGTATCTGCACCAGCGACAACCGCTTCGCCCGCTAACTTTTGGGCTCCCACGACATCGCCCGCTGTCTGCGCCTGAACAGCCTTCAGTAGCTGCGTGATCCAAGCCGGCGCATCATTAAGAGCGCCAAGCTCTTTCAAAGTCTGTTCAAGATTTTTCAGATTGCCAGATTCACTATGGATCGAGGCCACCTGATTTAAGATGCGACCCGAATTCTCTGGCGTCTTAACCGCCATCAGCACCTGAATGGCATCCTCGATCCGGCCTACTTTGCTATACACATGCGCCTTCACCTCGGCGACTTCCGCAAGGTCAGCGCCTGACGCATCACCCGCACGCTCTACCATTCTGACCGCGCGAAGTCTGTCACCGAGCACAAGTTGAAGTTGAGCGATCTTGAGCATGAACTGCCCCGTAAATCCCTCTTCTGGGAATTCGTTGAGCAATCCCATGGCAGGCTGAGCGCCGCCAATCTGCATGGCAAAAGAACTGGCAAGCTGCTGGGCAATAGCATGACGCAACGTTTCATCCTCGATCGCTGCCAAAAACGCTTCAAGATCTGTGCGGTTGTTGAGTGCAATGCCAGAGGCGGCCCAATACCATTTCGCAGGGATGAATTCTTCCGGCTTCAGAACGTATCCAAAGGTCGAAGCAAGACTCCAAGACCCTTCGCCTCTGCGGGCCATGTCGTTCATTTCTTCGCCCAATTTCTCAGCAAGTTCAGGCTTGAAGCCCTCCTTCACGAGAGACGCTTTATTCAACAACGAACTCATGTTGCTCTTGTCAATGGAATGGGCAAGAGAAAAAATTTCCAGCGCTACATCCTTCTGATCCACACCATAAAGAAGACAGCCGAGATTGTTACCGCACGCGGCGGCCAGTGCACGAATGCGATTCGCATGAGCAAGCGTCGTCTTGTCATCGGGAAGCGTAGAAATTTCTTCCCCAAGCGAATCGCGAACCTTGCGGTATTGTGCTGTTGCCCGCAGAACGGCGGCGGTGTTGACATCCGCTGATTTCATTACCTGATAAACAAGCCCGTTAGGAACGGCCTCAAGGCCGACAGCCTTCGCGAGCGACGGGTCAACCATCAGCGCCAGCTTAGCGCTCGCACCCTCAGGGTTTTCTTGCATCCAGGTCAGAAGAAACGGTGCCGTTCCTAAAGCGGCGGCGGCTTCAAGCTTCGGGCTACCGAGCGTCTTCACCGCTTGCTCAAAAGTCTCAAGTGCGGCATCGGAAGCCTGTCGCATGGGCATGAGTACCAGAGCGATCCCTTTTGCCTTCGCGCGAGACGCCAGTAAACCGTCTGCAAAGCCATCCGTAAGAAGCCACGTTCGGCCATTGAGACTATCGAGGATGGCATCGTTGCAAAAATCGGTAAACGAATTGCGCTCAGCATCCACTGTTGCTTCAGATCCGAAAGCACCCAAACGCAATGAGCACGCCAGAACCGAAAATAATACGAAGTGACTGATTTTCATGATTGACTCCTTTGCCTACGCTATCTTGTACGCCTGCGGCATCCCAGAATGCCCCGCACCGTTCCAGATTCCGCAAGACAGGCAAAGCCCCCTTAAACTTAGAAATCCGCAGTTAAGCGGACTCTGACATCAGGGAAAATGGAGCGGGTGATGGGAGTCGAACCCACGTGGCCAGCTTGGAAGGCTGGAGCTTTACCGTTAAGCAACACCCGCGCTTTGAAAACAGACAACTAATTTATAATATTCGCCTCGTGAAAGCAATCATAAAAAAACAAAAATATTTGGCGTTGCGCTGCGAAGGCTGGTAGTCTATAGTCTATAAGTCTACTCAATCAAAAAAAGAAAAGCATGCGTAATCAAGAGCCAGCCCCAACATTGCCCCCAACGCTTGAACCGTTTGATACGAACACCAAAACGTCTTCGCGATTCTGGGATGCGTTGATTGCTGCTGTCATGATGGGAGCCGTGTGGGGTCTCCTGCGACTCTGGTCTTATCCCTCACCCTTTCCAGATGAATCGATTCGACTCTTGCTTGAGCAGACGGGCACTTGGCCTTCCCTCTCTTCGCTAGCGCCGATGTGGAGTGGGTTTGGCCGCTGGGTGGCTTCACTAGATGCGGGGGCGATGCAGAGTCGCATGCAGTTGGCGGGTCATGGGATGCTAGCGGTCTCTGCGGGCTTATTCTATCGGATATGCGTCCGCTTCATTTCACTATTCCTAGATCCCGGCTCTACACCCCGTTGGAGTCCCATCGCCATTCGACTCGTCGGAATTACAAGCGTTCTATTCTTCATCTGTTGCCCCCCGGTCTGGAGGGCTGCACAGTCTCCGCACCCCGCTATCTTCGAACTTTTTCTTGCGGTTGCAGCGATGGATGCGTTGTTGCGGTATGCAGAACGGCGAACGCTCGGCCCCTATCTCCTCTGGGCAGTACTCACGGGAATCGGCATCGCCGAATCTCCGCTCGTGCTCCTGTTTTTGCCAGTGTGGATCGCGCTCTTGCTTTGGCTGCCGTGGGGAGGACTTGAAGATGTCGATGATGAAGATCTCGATGATCTCCCTGATGACCTTGCCACCGCGATTCCACCGTGGCGGTGGCTGGTAGGGAGTGCCGTCATCGTTGTGACCGCCACAGCGTGCATTGCCTACGCCGTGCAGACTTTTAATGGCACCGAAGGGTATGCCCTACGCGGATTCTCTCGACGGCTCGACATCTTACAGTTCTTCGGCTGGAACTACCTCATCGAATTGCAGGGCATCATGCCACCGCTCGGATGGCTCATTGTCTTAGTTGGACTGTTGCTTCCTTGGTTGCTAGCGGTAACGTTGGCCAAGCATGTCCAGGTTGGTGAATTCGGCGCAGGAAAGAAACTCTTCTACCTCGCGGCTGGCCTTGCAACCGTGGCGCAACTAACCGGAATTGAATCCGTACAAATCTGGTCCCTGCTGCCCAGCGCGACCTTCCGCGTTGGCGCCTGTCTGATCAGCGCAATGACCTTCGGGCTCGTGGCGGCTGCGTGGCTCTTGGAAGCGGAGCGAGTCTTCCGTTACTGGAAGCAAAGCAAACGAACCGACGTCGAGATGACACCCTTATTAGATAATCAGTCCACGAAACTCGCCGTGGGAATCGTGTATCTAATACTAGGGATCTGCATGCTAGGTTCCGCAGGCTTGGCAATTTTCCAACGACGAGATGTCGCTGAACGCACGGCTCTGCTCATGTTTAAGGACTACACCTCGGCGGTCGTTGCGGATGCAGTCGATTGCGACTGGGTTGTCACAGACGGCGTGTTTGATCACGCCCTGCGCCTTGAGGCGTGGCGCACAGGTTCCGCTCTACAGCCACTCTGTATCCTGCCGACACAGTCAGACTTGGTTCTGAACCCAGCGGAGCGCCGTCTACCCGATCCCGAGAGTCGCATCCTCTTCGCCATCAGCCCCCATGTCATGCTCCGCGAATGGTTGGCCTCTCGCCCCGAGCAAAGTCGCAAAGTTGCGGCGCAGTTGGGTTACGATTTATGGGTCGGAACGGCCGTCAAGCTCTCGCCTCAGCGCACTCTGTTCCGCCCCGTGCTATCCGGCTCCACGCCCCCTGATGCCAGCGCACTCATGGAGCTCCACCGCCCCTTCTGGAAGACTCTTGGTGCCCAACTGGCGAAAACAAAGCGACTCAAAGACTGGACTTTAGCCTATCACCTAAATTCAGTTCGGAGCAATATCGCGCGCGTGGCGAACGAGGTTGGCGTCTTGGCTCAAGACGAAGCCAAGGATGAATTGGCGATGGAAGCCTACGCCACCGCGTGGCAGTTGAACCCTAATAACATCAGTGCTGCACTAAACTTGTGGACGCTCGCACAGAGTCCCGGCCACAATCTGCCTCTTGATCTTGAGGATCTTGCGGTCGACATCAAACGTCTTTCAATTTTACTCGGAAAATCAAGTGTATTGGGCGTGACCCGGCAACACGGCACCATTCGTACCCCTCAAGCGCTGTCCGTCCTAGCGGCAGGGCAGTTGCTCGGGGGGAGCGGATCCGAAGCACTCGCTCGCGTCGATGCCGCGTTGCGACTCTTGCCGACTGCCTCGTCCAAGGCACAAGCCCTGCGTTCAAGTGCCGCGAGCTTGCAGTGGCTCTCCGGCGATGCGACAGGTGGGCGGAAAGCTTACCTCGATATCCTAGAGGCGAAGCCGACGGATATCAACGCCCTCTTGGGGCTTGCAGTTTTGGAAGCTGCCGCGAACGGACTGGAAGCCGCCTTGCCTTTAATCGATAAGGCACGCCAAGCAGGTGCCGCTCCCCAGCTCTGCGACCCGCTACTGGCTACGCTGTACCTTGAAGCCAACGCTCCCGCAAAGGCTCAGACGATCCTGCAACCTTACGTCAGACTGAACACCCACAGCACGATGGTCTGGTATCTCTGGGGTTGGGCGGCAATAGCCTTGGACGATATTTCAAGCTATGAACGAGCCCAATCCGAGTTGCAGCGCCAACCAAACTCGCGGGGCACCTCCGAGTCACTCGCCTACAAAGCCGCACTGGCAACAGGCGATCTCCCCGCCGCTTTGACTCACGCGAGAGCCGCGCTCAGCGAAACACCCGAAAACCTAGGCATGCTGGAAGGTGTCCTCCGCCTCTTCATCGAACTGGGTGACTACGACACCGCCAAGCCTTACGCCAAAACCCTGTTGACCCTCGACACCGGTCACACACTGGCGCGCTACGTCTTGGGCACCCAATTGCTTCTCGAAGGGGACGCAGCGGCTGCCGAACCGCTTCTCGCACGTTCAGCCTCAACCGCGCCCGGTGCAGAGACCCTGAACAACTTAGCCTGTGCGCAACTCCAATTGAGCAAACTTGACGAAGCGAGTGTAAACGCCAAAGCCGCCGTTGAACTCGCCCCCGAGCGTGCGGAAATCTGGGATACCGTGGCTGCCATCGCCATCGCCCAAGAACGTCCCACGGAGGCCGAAACCGCAGCTCGTCAAGCCCTGCTGTTGAACCCAGATGCCCCCGACGCATCGCTCCGACTGGCCGAAGCACTCGCAGCAGGCGGGAAGCATAACGAGGCTCAATCCTGCCTTGACCAAGGCAACCTAAACGCTGCCATCCAGCTCGATCCCAACATCCAACGTCGCTTGGAACGCCTCAAGACCATCCTCACATTGGGCGAATAGGCATCTCACCTATAAACTTGATCGCTTGTAAAGAAAGTGATCGTAACGAACGGAGCACGGGTTTTTAACCCGTGTACGAAAACGGGTTGGAAAACCCGTTCTCCGTTTGCTTCGCTCGTCTGCCGTTCCTGCACAGGCTGGCGTCTTCGCGGAGGCTCGACAAAGTTTGCGACAAAGTTCGCGACAAAGTTTTTTGGGATGCAAAAAGTTACCCCATCGTTTTTTCGTGACGCAGCCGCGCGGAAGGCTAGCCTAAAAATTTTAAACGCGAAAGTGTATCTTTGGTAATGGGTCCGTGGCGGAGATCTCTCTAATTTTAAACGCAAATCCCCGATGTCCATCTGT
>CAZUAY010000024.1:14709-21606 GCA_964618405.1 uncultured Lentisphaerales bacterium | reverse complement strand
TATACTTACAAGCTTAAACGGCGCTTCAATATTTGCAATGTTCTATTTGGCTTATACTTCAACATTGATTGGATATGGCATTTGGAGCAAATTGATAGCAGACTATCCTATGAGCCTGGTTGCTCCAATTTCTCTTTTGCTTCCCATAATAGCATTATTGTCAGCAAGAATAGTTCTTTCAGAGCAGATGACACGATTGCAGTGGTTGGGCTTGATTGTCATTTTAGCAGGACTTTTTATCGCAAATACTAATTTTAATATAATTAAAAATATATTTACCAATAAGTGTCATCATTCTGAAAATAGTTAATTTATAAGCTATATTCAAAACGTACTGCATCTAGCTTTAAACATTTTCAAACACGAATATACACTATTTTTGTTATGTTATTATTAATATAGTCCCAATAGGAATTTTAAAATGGTTACCAATATAAACTATTTGAATTTCTTAAATGCTCATTGGGTTAATTTTTGTTTAGTTTAATATTTAAGTTTTAGTATACAGAAACTTTTTCAATTATACTACAAGAAGTTTTCCACAAGTATTTTAACTTATAATCAAAGCATTATTGTTTGAATTTATGCACTGTTGACAAGCTCAATAGTTTCTAAAGTTTTGATGTATCTTAATCTTCCTTGCTACGAAGAATATGGTTATGGCATTAATTTTCCAATCCTCTCCAAATCATCTGCAACATAATCAAGTCCATATTTCTTTAATGTTTCTCTGTTTGGAAAGCTTGTATATTTATCCCAACCATGTATTTCATAATAATTATCAAGCATATTGTTATATTTCTCTATATCTAGTTTCCATCCCTTGCGAAAACCATCAGGTATTGCTTCATTACAGTCGCGTTTTGGCGGCAAATCGTCTTTGCGATCATATTGGGTAAATCGTAAGTTAAAGGCTTTTTCCATATTTAATTGACGCATTGCTATTTCGTCTAGATCTAAAATAGTAAATTCAGTTCCAACTGCTGCTGACAGCAATTCAGCTAAATCTTCAAGATTCACAAATTTCATATCTAGCCATACTGTATTAAAAATACAAATACCTAATGAATTGCATATTCTAGTTAAAATCTCGTAATACCTTATTAGTTCTGGTTTTCCGTCATATTCCTCAGGGTTCTGTGCCAAATTCGCCGGAATACCAAAAAGTTTATAAGATGTTTCATCATCAATTTTCGTACTGCTTTGCTCTAAACACGGCGTTCCGGTAGTATGAGTCCCTCCGCGAGTTGAAACGGCAGTTCCCAAACATACCCCATTTGAACTGCGCATCATCTCATAAAGATCCTGTTTTTTAATGTGCATTGCATAATAATCACTCCCTCTGCCTATTATACCAGCTGCTCGTGCACAACCTTCTGCTAATATATTTCCAAAACCATCGCGATTTACTATCTTATCAATTAATGTTAGTATAACTCTTTCATCTCCCCAGTTTAATTCTATCCCGTCAGTATCATCTTTCGTGATAACGCCACGCTGATAACACTCCATAGCCCAACCTATAGTTCCAGCCACCATATCCACATCTAAACCATATTCATTGCATACACTATTAACCATAATCATAAATGTTGCTTCTTCAACCGCAAGCTTGCTCATTATGCCTCCGACAATTTCATATTGGGGCATCATAGTTTCTAAACCTTTATATGGACCTGATGTAACTTGCACCATCCTCCCACAACAAATTGAGCAACCAGGAAATCCCATGCGTGATATACTATATTTGTCAATAAGATTCACAGGATCAATACGATTGACCAGTTCATCAGGCAATTGATATCCTTGAAAATTTTTGTATGCAATAGCACCAATCTCCTGCCTATGAAGATAACTATTGCATGTTCCAGTTTTCCCCATTGCATCAGCAGTTAAACTTTCTACTATTCGCTTTCTACATTCATTCGCTTTTTTAAGAAATCTATCCGGATGAACAGGACGAATAGATTGTCTACTACCTTTACATACTAAAGCCTTTAGATTTTTAGAACCAAATACGGCACCAGTACCACAACGGCCAAATGCCCTGTATTTGTCCTGAATTACGCAAGCACCTCTCACCATATTCTCTCCTGCCTTACCAATCATTAACGCATGCAGTGATGAATCACCAAGCTCAATCCTCAATGTGTCAAGGCTTTCACTTGTATTTTTCCCCCATATATTCGAGGCATCTCTCAACTCAATGCTATCATCAGAAACCCATATGTAACAAGGGCTATGGGCACGACCTTCAATGATTAGACCGTCATACCCTGCAAGTTTTAATTCTGTGCCCAAAAAACTGTCACTACTGCCCGTTGCCCAACCTCCAGTCATAGGTCCTAGTGTACTGATACTCATTTTACATGCACCTGGAGCAAGGGTACCAATAAGTGCACCACTAGATATAACAAGCTTGTTTATCGGTTCAAAAGGAGTCGCCCAATCAGGCAACTCATCATAAAGCAACTTTACTGCTAATCCGCTCCCACCAAGCCATGCATTAAAATAACTTGAATAATCTTCTTTTGTTATCTTCCCTGAAGTAAGATTAATCCTTATCATAATTCCCGTATAACAACATTTATTCATAGATATTATTCTCTCTTTTCTTCATTAGCTATTAATATTTCTCTATATTGATTTATAATCTTCATTAAGTCTTGTCCTTGGCGGCAATATGTAACACACATAGGTTCATCACAATCCATACAACCCTCACATTTATACCTGCCATTATCATTTTCAACAAGATTAACAAAAAAACCTGGTTGATTATTAATCTGAATAATTTCTATACTTGAAATATGAATATTAAACTCCCCTCTTCTTTGATAAGAGCAAGCAATTTCACATGTTTTGCAACCACCACAATCCTCAAACTCAAATATCATATTATTCTTGTATAATATAGTAGATGACTAAATCATACCCTCCTTTTCATATATTTTCGTTCGTTTTATGGATCTTTTAAAATCAATAATTATATAGTATATCCATTTCAACATTCTTTATTTCTTGCATAACATTTCCGGAAAATACTCAGTTGGCAATACATCTTCAAGTGCATATTTCCCAGCATTATATATGCATGCCATCTCTGCAACACGAATACCAATATTAGCAGCTGCTTCTAAGGCAGATTTATCTTCATTTATACTACCCAAGTCCCAAGTTGGCGCATGACCTGCAACTCCGAAATAGGATTTTGGCGTATCACCAGACACAGGCAAACATTTCATCAATAAGAAACTATTAATGAAGAACTGTATTGCCAGCTCTTGGCCACCCCATCTACTTGAGCCTTGAACCAATGCAGCACAAGCTTTGTTTAATCGTGGCATCTTCCCACCATAATACATCCAAATAACATTCGCCAACCTATCGAGTGCGCACTTGACTTGTGCAGGTGGACCAGCATGGTAAACAGGTGCAGACCAAATCACACCGTCAGCTGCTAAATAGGTATGACGCAGCTCTTCAAAGTCATCTTTAATGGCACACTTTCCAGTTTCTTTACAATATTTAACACACAATGCATTACATGGGCGAATATCTTTTCCTACAAAAGAATATATTTCAACTTCAATACCCTTTATACTTGCAGCTCCTTTTAATGCTTCGTCTAACATAATCTCTGAACTGCCACCCCTGCGTGGACTTCCTGATATTCCTAATATTTTAATGCTCATAATAATTCTCCTTTTTTCTATAAGTGTATCCTATTTGCTTAAAATTTAAAGGATTTTGGGTTTACATATCCGAAAGACAACATTAATGTTGTAAACTATTTGTATATCGATATTAACATTGTTAAAATATGTTAAAATTCATTCCTGAATTTTTATCGTAAAAAAGCTAATTTTAAAGCTCTGTATACAATTTGGTTTTATCAAAGAGATAAGCCTAACCCGCAAAAAGTCAATAACTATGTTCAGTCTTTTTGATATGAATATATAAATAACTGTAAGAACCTTTATTCATTTATCTTTTACTTCTATATGCCCTTATTCAAGCTCCCATTGCAACCATTTGTAAAATAATGTCATTACATGTCGATTTATCATGGGGAGATTCTACAACAATATGCCATAACTCTTTTATTTGATCATCTGATATATCTCCCCTTAATATTGTCAATGCTTTTTCAAAATACTCCTGTTCAGTCAACGGATTGTTATAATCTGCCTTCGCTAAAGCAATACTTCGTTCGATAAAATTTCCATCAGCCGTGTCAAAGGTAAGTTTTGCACCAGCTTCATTCGGAAATATCTCAGTCATTGCCGGATCGGAAATAATATCTATTTTATCAGTAAATTGTAGAACTTCCTCATTATCTAGGCATGATTTTAATTCCTCAATACGAACATAGCCGTATTTCAAAGCTATAGCAATTGAATATGCCACAGAATACATAGCGTCTTCAAATTGTTTAGGTACTTTAAAAGTACCAACTTCAGCAATTGCGTAATCAGAAAGATAAAGTTTTAGATTTTTGACATTTTTTATATTATAACCTTCTTTGAATAGTTGTATTGCAATGTCAATAGGTGCGTGTGCATATCTGCAACTTGGATATAGTTTTGTATAAGTATATTCAATTTCCCAATGTCTTCCTAATCTATTCATCAAAACACTTTCATCAAATTCATCAGTCATTGCATTGAGCCATCCATATTGTCCTTCAAATACTGTAAGTGGGCATTTTGCACCTAACTTTGCCATTTCAGCTGCAAGAACTCCTGCGTAAGCTGCTTTACCTGGCTGCAATGGTTTGATAGAAGCATTGTTATGCAACATTTCTTGAATACCTGCGCTTTGCAATGCTCCGATACCAATCGCATATGTAGTTTGCTCTTCATTTAAATTGTAAAGTGAAGCACAAGTAGCTGCGGTTCCAAGGCATCCACATGTACTAGTTGAATGAAAGCCGCGTCTTAAATGCGATGGATTAATTGCGTGTGCAAAACGTAACATACAGTCATAACCGATAACAATGCTTTTTAATAAATCACCCAGTGAACTATTTAAATGCTCGGAAACGGCCAATGCAGATGGCATTATAGCAACTCCTGGGTGAGTTGCACTATATAACTGACCATCATCAAGTTCAACTCCATGGGATACAATGCCCATAGCTAATGCAGCATTTTCAACTGAAGTTTTAATATTATAACCTAATGCTGTGGATTCTTCTGTGAATTTTTTTTCCTCCAAATATGTTTTAAAGATAGGAGCCAATACAGTATGTTTTTTGCCTACTAATAAAACGGTAAGAAAATCAAATAGCGCCAACCTAGCTTTATGAAGGGCTTTTGGTGATATGTTGTCAATTGCTAAGTTTGCATAGTATGATCCGAATTTTTCTAAATAATACATGGTATACTCCTTTTTAATCTTTATTAGGCAATTGTTAAATGCCCAAGCCTGTTGATTCTTATTTAATATCTTTAACCTCTTAATTTTTACACAAACTGTCAGTACAAAAAATTATTATACCTATATCAAGCAATTCAGTGTGTTTTCATTAATCGAAATAAATAAAGTCTTCTACACATTCTAACATTTTAGTCGAATCAAAGAAATTTCAGTAATTTAATTTATTTACTAACGCAGAAACACAAACCCGTTAAACATTAAATATATATGATTTTTCGGGATGCTTATATAAGCATCCCAAAAAGTAATCATATACAAAATATTAATTAATTTTCATAATCAGGATAATACGTATCCAAGTACGTCCATTCGCCGTTTACAACATGTGATGCAAAGTATATTCTGTTAGCATCACCAATTTTACTATAATTAAATGTGCCCGCAAGTGCTTCAAAATCGTTTGCATAGATAGCTTTTACAATTTCATCGGAATCGGTAGAGCTTGCATTATTTATCGCATCTGCTAAATGCACAGCTGTATCATACCAAAGTACTGCGTGTACACTTACTGGATTGCCTGATTCTTCTATATAGTCCTGTGAAAATTTTACGAACCGTTCGCCCTCATAACCTACAGGGAATGTAGATACAGCAATCAAGCCTTCTGCATCTTTTCCAGCAAGTTCAATCGTGTCAGGTCTTACAGCCATAGGTGGGCCAAATAACTGTAAATTGCAACCGAGATCCCTTGCCTGAATCGCAATATTTGCAACATTATAATAATCAGCTATTACGTAAAGTCCATCAACATCATAAGTCATAATCTTAGTGATTATTGGAGTAAAATCAGTTGTTTGTCCTACTATATAGCTTTCTGCAATTACAATATTGCCATCATTTACATTTTCAAATTGGTCAGACCAATTATTCCATGAATTCATACCATAATCATCTGTCATATAAATAACAGCCATGTCTGTATAACCATTATTATACATATAATCCGCAGCTATTCTTGATTCAACAGATTGAACCGAACCATTTCTAAATATGTAGTTACCCATAGAGGTTAGGTCTGCATGGGATGCTATTGGCGTTTCATATACCAACTTAGCTTCTTCGAAAATAGGAATAGCAGTCATTGCACATGTAGAGGAATAGTTTCCAATAACTGCAGCATATTTACCAGTGTCAACAATCGCATTGGCTGCATTCAATGACTCGGTTGCTTCTGCTTTGTCATCATAATAGTCTATGATCAATTGCCTGCCGAGTACTCCTCCCGCTGCATTAATATCTCTTTCAGCAATTTTGCAAGCAGCTATACCAGTAGATCCATATTCTTCGTAAATACCTGTTATTGGGCTAAGCCATGCAAAATAAATAGGATTTTCCGTATCTAAACCTGTGCCAATTTGTTTATCATCTGGTTCAGTCGTTTCAGTGCTTTTCTCGTTAGGACCGGGTTGCTGATCTACAGAACCAGGTTCAGTTGTTTGATTACATCCTACAATA
>CAZUAY010000024.1:0-14699 GCA_964618405.1 uncultured Lentisphaerales bacterium | reverse complement strand
ATTTTTATATAATTTAACTAAATGGAAATCCATATGTTAGAGGATCATCAGGATTGATGATAAACTTATGAAATCCTGTAACATATGCAGACCCTGTAACCATTGGTACACCCCCTTTTAAACCCTCAATATTTACTGGTTCAATAACCTTTGCTGTAAATACACCACCTGTCATGCTTTCCTGAGTAAATTCCTCATTTAAATCAAGTTTCCCCTTAGCAAATAATGTACAAGCTCTAGCAGCTGTACCAGTACCGCAGGGCGACCGGTCAAGACCGGGTAAAAACACATTAGCACTTCTTGCATTAACATTGCTATTAACTATAGGAGGTGAATGCCAGTGAACCTGCTGTATACCTCTTATTTCAGGTTTCTCTGGATGTATAAAACCTATTTCTTCATTCGACTTATCCTGTACCATTTTTGACAATGAGTATATTCTACTAAGGTTACTCGGTTTGAGGGTAAGTCCAAACGGCTCTGCAGATACTAAGACAAAGCTTCCACCACCATAAGTAACATCCACTTCAATTTCACCATATTCTGCAAAATTCAACACTTGAGTCTTATACAAAAAACAAGGAACATTAGTAAAAGTAACACTCTTTACACAGTTATCTCTTACCTCAGCTTTAGCTGTAACTATGCCAGCAGGTGTATCAAGACGTACTATTGTATATGGTTCTATAGCCTTAATAATCCCTGTTTCAATAATAGCTGTAGTAACACCTATTGTACTATGTCCGCACATTGGAAAATAACCTCCGGAATCAATGAAAAATACACCTATATCTGCATCCTTATCGCATGGGTCTAATATAACAGCACCCGACATAACATCTCCGCCTCTTGGCTCCCATTGAGTTGCTGTTCTAATCCAATCATAATGTTCTTCAAAATATTTTCGTTTTTCCGCTATAGTATTTCCTTCAAGCCTAGGAATACCTGAAATAAGCGTCCTTGTTGGTTCGCCAAAAGTGTGCGTATCAATAGCATCTATACATTTTTCAAACCTCATTAATTTATCCTCCTTTAAGAGCTTAAATAATTTAAAGCTCATTTTATTGACTAATATTTCTTTTTAATGAATTTGGTTAACCCATATATGCTTTAATTACTCTTTCATCATTCAATAAATTTTGTGCTTTATCCGTAAGTATTATTTTACCTTTTTCCATCACATATCCTCTATTAGAAACGGATAGTGCTACATTAACATTCTGTTCTATCAATAGTATTGATGTGTTTAGGGTTTCATTAATTGTTTTAATTGCATTAAAAACATCTTCGATTATTTTAGGTGCAAGTCCCAAGGATGGTTCATCCAAGAGTAATAGTCTGGGATTAGGCATGAGTGCACGAGCAACGGAAAGCATTTGCTGTTCACCTCCGGACAATGTGCCTGCAATTTGTTTTGAACGCTCTTTCAAAATTGGAAAAAGTTTAAAAGCACGCTCAATTCCTTCCTCTATTTGTGCCTTTGTACATGTATATCCACCCATCCTAAGATTTTCAAGCGTTGTCATTCTATCGAATATTTGTCTTCCTTCCATGGCTTGACTAATTCCAAGTTCAACAATCTCAGCTGTTGACTTTTTAGTAATATCTTTACCATCATAAACTACCTTGCCCTTTATAGGTTTTACCAAGTTTACTATCCCACTTAGCGTAGAAGTTTTTCCTGCTCCATTTGCCCCTCCAATCATTACAACTTCGCCCTTTTCAACATATAAGTCAATTCCCTGAACAGCTTTTATAGCTCCATAACTTACACATAAATCTGACACTTCCAATAATGACATAATTATACACTCCCTTTCCCAAGATACGCTTCCACGACAGCAGGATCTGATTTAATCATATTAGGTGTACCTTCAGATAGTAGACATCCATAGTTTAGTACATATATTCTTTCACATATATCCATAACTAACCGAACATCATGCTCAATTAAGATTATTGTATAGCCCATATCGCGAACGCTGAGAATAAATTTACTTAGCTCTCTTGTCTCATTTTCATTCATTCCTGCCGCAGGTTCATCAAGTAATATTATTTCGGGGTCAGTAGCTATTGCTCTTGCTATCTCTAATTTTCTCTGAGAGCCATAAGGAAGACTATTTGAATATTCATAACGAAAATCTGCAATGCCCGTAATCTCTAAAAGCTTAATAGCATCCTCTTCAACCCGTTTCTCCGTTTGGCGATGTCTCTTCGTATTAAAAATAGGATCAATAATATTGCTTTTTGTTCGACAATGTTTGGCAAGCATAACATTCTCAAGAACTGTCATGCGGTCAAAAAGTCTTATATTCTGGAATGTACGAGAGATTCCAAGCTCTGCAATTTTATGTGGCTTGAGCTTGTTAATTACATGTCCCTTATACTTTATTAAACCTTCAGTCGGTTCATATATACCTGTGAGCATATTGAAGAAAGTAGTTTTTCCTGCTCCATTGGGTCCCATAATTCCAACTATCTCACCCTTTTTAACATTGAAATTCATTTTACTCACAGCTTCTAGACCGCCAAATCTAATGGTAACGTCTTCCGTTGTTAATATCTCCACTTTAATTACCTCCTAATTACTAATTTATATTGGTTTCAAAATACTTTTTCTGTTTAATGTATCTAAAATTGTATTTCCCTAATAAACCACTTGGTCTCGATACCATTAAAACAACTATAATCAAACCATATAAAACCTGGCGATAATATAGCATTCCACGCAATAACTCAGGTAATAAACTTAAAAGGAATGCACCGATTAATGTTCCTCGCAAATTCCCCATACCTCCTAAAATAACCATGCTTAGTATCAATATAGATTGTTCAAAAGCAAATGAGATAGGAGCAATAAACGAATAATGGTGGGCATAAAAAGCACCTGCTAATCCAGCAAAAGCAGCTGATATTGTAAATATAATTAGCTTATACATATAAACATTTACACCCATAGATTCTGCAGCTATTTCGTTATCCCGAACTGCCGAAATAGCCCTTCCGGCTCTTGAATTTGTTATGGAGAAAATTATATAATATGTAGTAATAAGTAGTATCAAAGCTATATAGTAACGTTGCGTCATTTGAGAAAACTCAATTCCAAATAGAGAAAAAGTTGGGATAGAGTGTATGCCATTTGGTCCTCCCGTCAAACCGACTAAATTAAGTTCAACAATCTTTACTATTTCACAAAAACCCAAAGTTATAATTGCCAAATGTCTAACAGGAGCTTTAATAGCCGGCAATCCTAGTAAAAATGCAAAGACTGCAGCGACAATCATTCCGGCAGGAATAGTTATAGCCATATTAAATCCATACCTAGTACTAAGTATTGCGGCAGTATATGCTCCTAATCCATAAAATGCAGCATGCCCTAATGATGTTATTCCCATAAAGCCAGTTAAAAGATTAAGCGACAACGAAAGGATTGCATAGATACAAAAATTTATAAGTATAGAAAGAATGTATCTCTCATTAATAATCAAAGGAATTACAATTGTCATTATTAGTAAGATAATCATAACCTTTTTTTCATTAACAACCCAAGTGGTAATAATTCTATCAATTAAGCCATTTTTATTTTTACCTAAATCGTCATTTTTAAATAATTTCTTCATAAGTATTGTCACCTCCAAATTTACCTAGTAAATCTACATAGTATTAAACTTTAGTATGTGTTTTTTTGCCAAGAATGCCTTCTGGTCTAATAATCAAAACTATAATTAGGACAGCAAATGCAATAGCATCACGATATCCTGAACTTATATAACCACACACTAAAGCTTCAAGAATACCTATAATTAATCCACCGATAACCGCACCAGGAAGCTCTCCTATACCTCCAAGTATTGCCGCTGCAAAGGCTTTTGATCCGACAACAGTAGCCATACTTCCCTCAACAGACCTGTAATAAAGCGCCACAAGAACACCCGATATTGCAGAAACAGATGTACTTATAAAAAATGTATATGTTATAATTTTGTCGACTTTAACTCCCATCATTTTTGCAGCATTTGAATTTTGTGCTATGGAACGCATACCAAAACCAAACTTAGTTTTCTTTATTAATAATGTCAAAATTATCATAATAACAATAGCAGTTACCAATATGATTATCTGAATAGTAGATACCGTTGCTAACCCAATATTAATTCTATTAAATTCAAATATATTTGGAAATTTTTTTGTTTTTGAACCATATACTAAAATTATCCCGCTATTTATAAGGATCTGCATGCCTACAGTACATAACAATGCGGATATGGGTAATCCATTGTTTCTACGGATTTTCTTCAATGTCATGTGATCCATTAACGCTGCCATCAAAGCACAGATTAGAACTGATACTATGAAGGCTATCCAAAAGCCAAATATGGTTTCTCCAATTAGGCCTATTATAGTGATACACAAATACGCACTAAGCATATAAAATGAACTATGTGCAAAGTTTGTCAACTCAAGAACACCATAAATCATCGTAAAGCCAATAGTAACTAGAGCATATGTTGTGCCAATAGTTAAACCATTTATTACCTGTTGTACAAACATTTTTAACCTCCTTGGTCATATAGAAAGTCTTAAAGTAGTTATACGCCTGCAATTGATAAAGATTTGTTTTTGCATTTTACTCCAAATTTGCAGGTGCCTATTAATAATTATGAATAATTAATAGGAGTAAAAATATATAGATAACTCATATTTCTTAGAATTACCATCGTAATATGCTGCAAGCATTCTACCAAATCTATGTGACTAGAATCCTAGCATCTACAACTGTTAGACCTTCATCATACACATATATCGGGTTTAAATCTATTTCTCTTATTTCAGGAAAATCTAAAACTAATTTTGAAATCTTTAAAACGACATCAACAATTGAATCAATATCTTTTAGCTTATCTCCTCTAATACCAGTGAGTAAAGGATATCCCTTTATTTCTTTAATCATTTCTCTTGTATCTTGCTCAGTTACAGGTATAATCCTAAAAACTACATCTTTTAGAACTTCTATAAAGATTCCTCCTAAGCCAAACATAATTGCTGAACCGAATTGGTCATCATCAGTAACTCCTATTATCACTTCTATTCCTTTTGGAACTAATGGATAGATTACCACTCCTTCTATACATACTTCCTTATTTACTTCCTTAGCATTATATATGATTTCCTTATAAGCACTTTTCACTTCTTCGTCATTTTTAAGATTTAGTTTTACACAACCTGAATCAGTTTTATGTAAGATGTCTCTTGATACTATTTTCATTACAACCGGATATCCAATTTCTCTTGCCATAATAACTGCATCTTCTTCTAGCTTGGCTAATCTATAATTAGGTACATTAATGCCATAACCTTTCAAAATATCCATCGCTTCAATTTCAAATAATCCTCTATTTTCTTCCCTCGCTTTGGATATCATCAATTTAATATCCATACCAACCTCCTATCTATTGTTTCATCATAGCTTCATAACCTAAATCAAAAGCTTTTAAATTGATATCAATCGTCTTTTTAGGTACTCTTTCATTGATAGCTAGTAATAAATCTTCCTTCTCTATAGGTAGTTTATTCAGTGCTGATAAAGCACCAACAAGAACAACGCTTGATACTTTCTGGTTACCTGCTTTTATAGCCAAATCTAATGCATCAATCAGGTATACTTCACTACCTAACCTCAAAAGGCTTTCTTTAATCTGATTTATTGACGGATAGGTAGAAACTCCAATATTAACGTCTACTGGATACAATGGCCTGGTATTTGTTATTACGATTCCTTTAGGAGATAAGTAATCGACACTTACTCTCAGTGATTCTAACGGTTCCATTGACAAAACTATATCCGCTTTGTTTTTTGGAATTAGTGGAGAATGTATATCACCTATTTTAACATGAGAAGACACTGAGCCTCCGCGCATAGCAGCTCCAAATGTTTCACCTACTCTAACTTCATATCCTTTAGCAATAGCTGCATCAGCGATAATACGAGAAGATAGTATGCTTCCTTGTCCACCAACACCACAAACTATTAAATTAGATTTCATAATCTTCACCTCTTTCCGATATTGCTAAAACTGGGCATACCTGAACACACATTCCGCAATTCATACATAAAGATTTATCTATACCTGCTTTATTGTAACTAAATGTAATTGCGGGACAGCCTAATTGAACGCAAGATTTGCAACCAATACAATTATCTTTGTTTACATAGGTTTCTACATTTCTTGTTTCTTTTCTTCTGACAACCTGTAATGCGCACTCTCTTCTTAAAATTACTATAGATGTTCCCTTAAAATCTAATGCTGCCTTTATTGCTTCAGTAGAATCTTTGATATTATATGGATCTGCTATTTCTATAGATTCAACTCCCATTGCTTTTACTATATCTTCTATACTAAATTTCTTGCTTATTTCCCCAATAGAATTTATGCCTGTAGACGGGTTCGGCTGATGTCCTGTCATGCAAGTCCAGCTATTATCCAATATTAAATATGTTATATCTGCATTATTATATAAAGAATTTACTACCGACGGCATACATGTATGATAGAATGTAGAATCGCCTGATACTGCAATTATCTTGCCATTATGACCCGCATGATATTGACCTTGTGCCATTCCAATACCACTACCCATAATATATATCGTATCGAGTATTTCGTATGGGGAAGATATCTTATATCTGTGGTCGTTATCATCGTTAAAATCAACCGGTTTAGAAGCTACACCGTAACCTCCTTGCTCATAACAGCCTATGTCTCCATTAATAATAGGATTGCCTTTCTCTTTTTCTATAACCTTTCTTAAAGCCCAATAACTACCTAAATGAGGACATCCAGAGCATAATGTAGTAGAACGAAGTGGAATTATTTTTTTTACTTCCCCCTTAAGGTTTTCCCTTGCCTTATCATCCTCTAAATTTATATTGATAATTTCTGCAATAGCGTCTTTTGCAATATCCGGATTTATTTCTCCTTCTTTAGGTAGTACACTATTACCAGCCATTTTTCCATAGATTTCTATGTTTGGACTTATCTCTTTAGCCATTAACCTTATAGATGATTCCAGGATTGGATCACCTTCTTCTATAACAATTATCTTTGAAGATCTTTTTAAAATCTCCGAAACTTTCTTCTCTGGAAGAGGATTAATAATACCTAAATTCAGTAAGTTTACTTTATCTATGTATTCTAATGCTTCTAATGCTTCTAGTGCATAACAAGAGGCAATACCGCTTGTAATAATGCCTATTTTTGACCCTTTCATAAATAACTCGTTATATTTTGATTCCTCAACATATTCTTTCATTAAAGGCATCCTTGAATGTAGCCATTTTCGTTTGCTTATTGGTCCTGGAGGTCCATAAACATTCCATCTATAAGGAAGCTTCCAATGTTTATTAAATCCAATTGTATTCCTTGTTTTTCTTATATCTGTAAGATTAACGTTACCACTTGCATGAGATAATCTGCTTACAGACCTTAATAAAACCGGAAGTTCTAGCTTTTCTGAGATATCAAATGCATCTTTAGTCATTTCTTTTGCTTGGTTTTGATTTTGTGGTTCAAAAACCATAATTTCTGCAGCTAAACCTTGCACTCTCGTATCTTGTTCATTAGATGAATAATGTGCATCAGGATCGTCAGCAACTACAATAACGAATCCACCTTTTATTCCTCCATATGTGAGCGTCATAAATGCATCCATAACTAAGTTGAAACCTGCATTTTTCACTGCTGTAATTGCTCTTGCCCCTGTTAGAGAAGCTCCTGCTGCTACCTCAAATGCAATTGTTTCATTTGTACTCCATTCATAATATAAATCCAAACTTTTTGATGCCTCAGCTAAAACCTCTCCTATTTCTGAACTAGGTGTTCCTGGATAGCAAGCAGCCACTTGAACTCCTGCTTCAATTGCTCCTCTAGCAATAGCTTCGTTTCCCATTAACAATTTACATGTTCCATATTCATCTTTAAAAAGCCAATTCATTTAATCACTTCCTTTTTGTTTTTTCTCAATAATATACTAATGGCCTTTGCCGCTCTTTCAGGAGTAGGAAACACAGGTATGCCTATCTGATGCATCAAAATAGTTTCTTTTTTTTCCACTTCACCACCTCCAAGATAGCAGACAATTATCGGCTTATTTACTTTTTCTTTTAAAGTTCTTACTACCTCGCACGCATCGGGAATAGGATCGCCAAAAATTAATAAGAACATATCAATACCATTATAATCATTTGCAATACTTAAACATTTTTCATACCTATAAGCATCGGTATCGCCAGTAAGATCTAATGGGTTTGAGACTACACAATGAGAGGGTAGCTCCAATTTTAATTTATTGATTAACTCGGGATTCAAATCAACAACTTCTACATTTTGCTCCTCAAATATATCCGTTGCAAGAATCCCACTACCTCCTGAACTTGTAATAATCATGATTCTATTTCCCTTAGGCTTTTCTAACAAGGCTAAGGCTTTTGAATAATCATATAATTCGGTAATAGAATATGCTCTAATAACTCCTGCCTGCTTGCAAGCTGCATCAAATATTACATCACTTCCAGAAACAGATTTAGTATGCGATTGAGCTACTTTTTTGCCTTTTTCAGTTCTTCCTGGTTTTAAAACTACAATACTTTTCTTGTTATTCTTCGCAATCTCCATAAATTGCTTGCCATTTTTAAGACCCTCTATATTTAAAGCAATGACTTTAGTGTTATCATCTTTAAGAAAAAAGTCTATGAAGTCTAACTCATTAAGACCTGTTTTATTTCCTAAACTTACTATGCCTGATGTTCCTATTTTTTCCTGTTCAGCCCACATACCAAAAGTTGCTGCTACCGTCCCGCTTTGTGCAATAATATTCAAAGGACCTTTTGCTGTTATTAAAGGCCAAAATGCACATAAATTATTAGGGGTATAGTTAATTCCTTGGCAATTTGGCCCAACAATAGAAATATTGTATTTCTTTGCAACTTCTATAACTTCTCTTTCCAGATCATTGTTCCCTATCTCTTTAAATCCACCGGTAATAATAATTGCATTTTGTACGCCTTTTTCTCCTATTTCTTTCATAACTTCAGGAACTAATTGTCCTGGAATTACAATTACAACTAAATCAATATCCCCATTAATGTCTGTAATTTTTGAGTATGCTTTTAGTCCTAATATTTCATTTTCCTTATTGTTTATTGGATAAATCTTTCCAACATAGCCACCATCAATCAAGTTTTTTAAAATTTGATAGCCGGTTTTATTTGGATTATTAGAAGCGCCTATTACTGCTACTGAATTTGCATTAAACATTTTATTAAGTCCATTTATCTCCACTTGTACACCTCCCTTAATTAACATGTACATATTGCAAGGAAATCCTTATACTTTGATTTAAACTTCTGATTTTGACTTAATTAATAATAATTATAATAATAATAGTTATTATTCATTAGTTGCTCTAAGCAAAATTAAAGCAGAGTGCAATATAATCAGATGACTATAATCATAAGACTGATAATTACCATGTTCTCCAAATATGGGGATATTCATTTAAAATCATATGTTTTTTATCTGATTTACAACACCTTGTATATGTTCGTGCATAAATCTCATTGCTTTTAATGGATCCTTTTCGCAAATTGCTGTTGCAACCTTCTTATGCTCCTGCATAGATATCTGAATCTGCTCTTTAACAAGAAAAATTGCTTTTCTATCAGTTTCAATAGCATCACCGATTCCATTATTAAGCTTTATAAAAAACGAGTTGTGAGATGAATTTGCGATACATTCATGAAACTTACAGTCTAACATAAATGCCTCTTCATACGATATGTTATCCCTTCCCATTTCTTTTTCGGTATCTTGAATAAGTTTTTTTATGTTAGATATATCCCTGCTATTAGCGTTGCATGCTGCTAAGTAAGCTGTCTTAGATTCTAAAGCATCTCTCACTTCTAATAAATCTAACACTTCAGCACGAAACGCTTTTAGCCAATATAACCATAATGCGGGATCATCAAGGTTACTTTCTTCCCCAGTAAAATTTGTATCACAAACAAAACTACCCTGCCCATGCTGCACTCTAATCTTTCCCATAGCTTCCAAAACACGTAAAGCTTCTCTAACACAGCTACGACTGACATTAAAGTCATTAGCTAATTGATTTTCACTCGGCAACTTGCTATTTACAGAAAATTTTCCTTCTTGTATAGAATTAAGTATTTCTTGTACTATACTATGTGTAATTGTAGTCTTCTGTATTGGTTTAAACATTAATTTCTAACCCCCCTACTTTTATTATTAAAACCGTCATTTTTAATAAACTATTTTTAATCATTAAATATAAAACACTATGATCATCTAAAACCTAATTCATATTTCTAAATGGGCATTGATTTACCTTTTAAATAACATGATTCAGTAATAACGGGGATACAACAAATCTTTTATGCATAATATGATTAGTAAAATTTATGTCCTACTTGTTGTTCTTATCTATTGTTTTATTGAAATTTCAATGCCCACTCTACAGCTACTATCTAATGTAGAACTCATTTCCCGAAACTATTTATCTTAGAATAATTAAATATATAATCTAAGTATTAGGGGAAGTTCTACAGTATTCCATTAATCATTAAATCCTTAATATCTTCAATATCCGCATCTGTTAACTTTAGCATTTTTAGATCCCTGGCTTTCTCCCGTAAATCTAAGCCTGTTAATCTACAAGCCAAATTAATTATTGAAGTAGTTATAGGCGTCTGAACACCTGCTAGTTTTCCCAGTGATTCCATCGGAACCATCCCATAAGGAATATCCTCGAGTATAAATCTGTGCTTTAATGATTTTGGTGCATCATCCCATTCATAAGCAGGGTTAGTTGCTAATACTTCACCTAGAGTCTCTCCTTTTGCTCCTTGATGACCATACCATTTTATTAAAACTTCTTTTGTAGGAACTAAATCTAAATCCAAAGCTCGTCCAACCTCTAATCTTTCATCATCCACTGCTTCAACCACCTTGCCAACAGAAGGAGTACACCCATCCCAATAAAAGAGGAATTTACCAAGTTTCTTTTCTGTCCACCCTGAATTAAGAACAAGAATGGGTGCATGAAGCACTGTATTTACATTGCTTAGCCCAGTTTCTAGAACATTCTTTGCTGTATCAAGCTTTGGGTATACACATTTTAATACTTTTAATGCTTTTTCTGTATCTTTACTTGGAAAAACACCAGCCTTCAAATCTTCTTTAAATCCACTTGCCCAAACCGTAGTGCTAGTATCCTTAAATCCAGAGTATATCATACACTCCAATTCCACCAAGGTAGGTTTTGCATTTGCATTCTTTTCTTTCAATACTTGAGCAAATTCTAGGGCACCGTAAAAGTTCCCTGGCTCAAGCACAACAATTTGTTCGCTTTTTATATGTTCTGCCGCAAGCTCAGCAAACCTTCGCTGTCCAAAAGCTGGAACTACTATTAAAATTAGATCGCAATTTTCAATGGCTTTTTCTACATCTGTTGTAATTATGTTAAGCTTTGCAAATCCAGGTTTTATCCCGGGATTTCCTCTTACATCGAGATTGATTCCACCTATTTTCTGAATATCAGCTATGTTATTTGCAAATTCAGGTGCTTCACACATATTAACACTAAATCCTTTTAAAGATAAATCTGCAGCAGTAATAAAAGCACCATTACCTGCACCTAGTACTGCTATCTTTGGAAATGACATATATTATTCCTCCTTTTTTAAAATCATTTATTAGTAACCTTCTCCACCCTTTTTTAATAAAGATTCAAAGGTAATCAAATATTTTTAAATTGTATTGATAATATATATTGTTACATTATATTGCATTACTCTTGTCTGATTCTGTAAAGCTTAAATAAGAATATATAATCTTTGTTTTACATTCCGGTAAGAGTTTCAAAATATAGAAGTAATAACGTATCCCTAAATACTTCCATTATCTAAGTATTTTTGCATTTCATAAAAACTAATTCCTTCTAACCCTAGGCGTCTAAGATTTAAGCCTTGCTCCCTATAATCTATTCCATTAATAACTGAAGCTATTTTTATCAAGGAATTAATTGTAGGAACTTTAACTCCAAATAAAGCTCCTATTTCTGACATTGGTACCAGCCCGTATTGAATATCCTCATCCAAATAACGGTCCTTTAATTTCTTTGGCGATTTAATCCATCTGTTAGGTGCACTTTGTTTTAACGCGTCATAAATAGAACCTTTTTTAAAAGCTTCTTTTGTAGTAGAACCCCATTTATAAAAAAGTTCTAGAAAGGTTATTGTATTAAGATTTGCTGCTTTGAGTATTTTTAATCTCTCCATATCAACTTCTTGCATAAGTTTTGCTACTGCTTCTGTAGTACCGTCATAGTAAAAGTAAAAATCTCCTTCAGTTCGTTCAATTTGAGCAGCATTTAAAATCATTCCAGGTGGATGCATTATCGCGTTTACATTCATTAATGAAGTTTCAAGTACATTTCGTACAGGTTTAACAAAAGGATATAACTCTTTAATTATGGGATTAATATAGTCTATATCATTATTTGGAAAAACTCCAAATGGTAAATCTTTAGTTTCACCATATATGGTTACTTCAGCAGTATCGGTAATTCTGCAAATATATGTTAAGCTACTTGTTTCACAAATTGTTATTTTAGCTTTTAATCCTTTTTCTTTAAGTACTGTTGCCATGTGTAAAGCTCCACCTGTATGTCCAGGATTCAATAGTAGGATTTGTCCATCTTTAAGCAATTTGGCTAATATATTACCATAGAATTCATGTGCAGTTGATGGAACAACAAGTATTATTATTTCTGCTCCTAGTATTGCTTCCTCCATATTATCAGTTATTTTTTCAATGTTGATTAGATTCTCGCCAAATACTCCTTTGATTCTGATACCACCCGTTTTTACAATTGGTAATAGTTTTTCATAGCTACGATTATAAAGATGCACTTTGTGTCCCTTTAAAGACATATGTGCAGCTGTAGCCATTGCTCCGTTTCCTCCCCCTAAGACTGCGATTTGTCTCATAAATACACCTCTCTATTATTAAAACTTCTTTAATTATAATTAATTATATTATTTGTCAATTATTATCAACTCTTCAGATTTTGCACCACCAGTTAATAACTCATAGCCAGTCTCCGTAACTAGAACTTGATCTTCTAACTGGAAACCAACCTTGTTAGGAATTACGTGAATTGGTTCTACACAAAGCACCATATTCGGTTTCAATATTATTCCCCCATATTTACCAATATAAGGCTCTTCATGTACGCCTAAACCCAAACCATGACCTACAAAATTTATAGGCATAAGAGCGTTCTTTATTGCGTAGTCTTGGTATGAATCATATATATCTTTAGTGTTAGCTCCTGCTTTTATTCGCTCATGGACCATCTTTCTTCCTTCTACTATTGCCCCCCAGATTTTCTTATGGTCTTCAGTTGGTTCTCCTATAATACCCATTCGACAAATATCATGATAGTAACCAGATACGGTTCCAAGAAAATCAATGCGAATAAGATCTCCGGCTTTTAATATTCTATCTGTCGCAGAAGCGTTTAGCATACTAGTTCTTTCTCCAGAAGTTACTGTGAGTAATTGAATTCTTTCGCCTCCCAACGCATAATACTCGCTAGCTATAATGCTTGCAATATCTTTTTCTTTCATTCCAGATTCAATTTGTGCAAATGCCCTAATCAGAGTCTCCTCTGCTATATGACCTATTCCACGTAAAACTTCTATTTCTTCTTTAGTCTTTATCATTCTCATCTCACTAAATAATTCTTTTATACCAGTGAATTCCATATTTGGCAATGCGTTTTGCAATGTGTTAAAATCCTCTGCTGGTAAAAAGTCGAGTTCTATCCCTATTTTAGTATTTGACAATCCTAATTCCTTCAAAACGTCAGCAAGAAACAACATTTGATTTTCTGTAAATTCGTTGTATGATCGGACATCTTTTATAAAACTATATGTAGCTGCATATTCTTCCTCAATATTCACCACAATGAAAATTGGCTCTCCTTCTGCCGGTGTTACACATATTACTTTTCTGTCCCTCATAACAGGTTGACTAGGTATTGTTGTTCCAGACGCATATCTAGTATTTTCTGGTGACAATACTACCAATGCCTCTAGCCCTTCCCTTTTCATTATTTCCTGTTGGTTTTTAATAATTTCATTTCTCATAAAAATACCTCCTTTTTTATTTAATAATTAAATCTTATACCATCACAGAATTAGCAACACATACCTATAAAGTTGAATGCTATTCCATAATTAAATACTTTGATTAGAATACCTTTATAATAATTTAATTTACTGAAGATTATTTTATTTCTTTAATATTATTTGTACTGGAATTTACTTAAGTAAACTCATCAGATTTAATCAATTCCTTTTGTTTTGCAATTGTTTTGAAAATTACCATACCTGAAAAGTCAATAACCTAAATGGATTTATAATTCAATGTTCTTTCTTTTCTGTCTATATTTAGGATGATAATAGTTTGACATATTTGTCTTAAACTAGATTCCAAAAATATATTCTATATCATCATAATAATAAGCCTATATTATTACCATATGATAGGATTATACTACACCCTGCTGATATGGTCATCAGACATCTGCTTTTTATATTATACATAATTTACGCC
>CAZUAY010000023.1:0-21690 GCA_964618405.1 uncultured Lentisphaerales bacterium | reverse complement strand
TCCGGCCTCACCGAGGCCAGCCACAGGGGAGAAGTTGCGAGTTGTGAGTTGCGAGACAAGTACGAGATTGAGGTTGTCGTGAAGAAGACGGTTTGTGGTCCGTCTTTTGATTTGAATAATCGCTTATTTTCTTTGCGGAACAGAAGTGAGTCGTTTTCATGAAATAAAGCCTGATAGACAATGGCCTAGGGTCGATAGTCCTACATTCCCGTGCCTTTCCGTGTTCCGTGGACAAAATCTTTAACGCGAGGGACGCGTAGGCAAGAGAAGTGCGTAGTGCGCAGTGCGCAGTGCGTAGGCTCTGCCCCAGACGCCGTTTATCACTGGAATTGGCTAGAACCTAGGGCCTGAAACCTAACACCTTCCCCGCGGACTTTGCGTAAACTTAGCGATCTTTGCGTTTAAAATCCTATCACCACCGAGGCCACTGAGCTTTTTGTGTTTCATGGTTTAAAATCCACGCAGAGTGGCAGCCCAGCTTCTTGCCAATAACGGCGAGTTCCCTAAGCAGTGATCGTTCTCCGTTTGCTTCGCTCGTCTGCCGTTCCTGCACAGGCAGGCGACTTCGCGGAGGCTCGACAAAGTTCGCGACTTATGTTCGAGACAAAGTTTTTTGAGACACCAAAAGTTACCCCATCGTTTTTTCGCGGCGCAGCCGCGCGGAGGGCTTGCCCATCGCAGCCCTTCTGGCGCGTCCCCCAGGCACGAGGGTGGATCGGTGATGCTGAGGAAGGGAGTACTATCTGCGACTATATTTCCGTAATTAAAATCTTTTATTGAGTTATTAGAGAATAAAAGGTACTTTAGTGGGTCTCGGAGGAGATATTATGTTTTCGGTTTTTTTAAAGGCAAAGTTGCACCATCTTACCGTGACGTCGGCAGAGTTAAACTATCAGGGTAGTCTGACTCTAGATGAAGATTTTATGGACATGGTGGGGATTCGGCAATATGAGAAGATCTTGGTGTCAAATTTAGAAAACGGCGAGCGGTTTGAAACGTATGCGATCGCTGGTGAACGGGGTTCAAAGGTCTGTTGCCTTAATGGGGCTACAGCCCACAAGGGTAAGGTTGGCGATCAAGTGATTATTTTTACATTCTGCTTTTTGTCGGATCAAGAAGTGGAGACGCATAAGCCTCGGATTGCCGTTTTTGGTGAGGATAACGCCGTGATTCGTAAAAGCCAGATTTGAGCCGATATGAGCAGTAAACTGAATTCTTTCGATTGGAGCACGTGGGAACCCACAGAGGAGGCGACGCTTCTCTTTGCCTTCGACGACAAGGGACGCGTCCTGCTGATCCACAAGAAGCGTGGACTGGGAAAAGGAAAGATCAATGGTCCTGGCGGAAGGCTTGAGCCCGGGGAGACTCCCGTACAGGCTGCGGTTCGCGAGACCTCGGAGGAGGTTGGGCTTGAAATTCTCGATCCTCAGTTCTGTGGTACCTTGCATTTTCATTTTACCGATGGTTACAACTTGACGGGCTATATCTACAAAGCCTATAGTTGGCGCGGTGATCCTATTGAGACCGACGAGGCGTTGCCCGAGTGGTTTTCTGTGGACGCGATTCCTTACGAGCGGATGTGGGCCGACGATCTTTATTGGTTCCCGCTTCTTTTGGATGGGATTATTTTTGAAGGTAAATTTGTCTTCGACGGCGACACCATGCTTTCGAAGTCGATTGAAACAAGTGGAATATAGGCAAGGAGCAAAACGATGCAGGTAGTCATAAGCACGATCAAAGTTCCCGAGAGAATTCGTAAAGAAACGGGAAACCTAGAGTCGCTGATGGAAAGTTTAACCCGCTGTGGACAACTTAACCCGATTACACTCACCCGCGATCTAGAACTGATCGCGGGATTCCGACGACTCTCTTGCGCACAGCGTCTTGGTTGGAAGATGATCGATGCGACTATTGTTGACGGTCTTTCAGACGAACAGCGCCTGGAAATGGAATTGGGAGAAAACCTTTACCGTAAAGATTTTACTCCTGATGAATTGCTTGAGGCAGTCAAGCGGCTTGATGCCTTGCGGAATCCTAAGCTTGGAACTCGGATGAAAAAAGCGTTCAAAAGTATGATGGGGAAACTCGCCTTCTGGAAACGCAGCCCCAAGACTTCTGAGACGTCGACTGATGTCGCTTCTACGACGAAGCGCATCGAATCAAAGCCACCCGTCATCGACGATGATTCCGGGGATTACGGGATCTGATGAAACATACTGCAGCACGACGCACAGAGCAGTTGATCGGACGCGTGTGCTGTGAACGTCTTGCGGCCGCGCATGTGATCGTCGTTGGCCTTGGTGGTGTGGGTTCGTACGCAGCCGAAGCACTGGCTCGTGGCGGAGTGGGAACTCTGACACTGGTAGACTTTGACGTCGTGTCAGAGTCGAACCTGAATCGTCAACTCGTGGCCCTGACCTCGACCATCGGCAGGCTGAAGACGGACGTGATGCGTGAGCGAATTCTCGATATCAATCCAGAAGCCGTTGTCCATCTGGTTCACTTGAAGTATTCGGCGGAGACCGCCGACCAGCTTCCACTCAGCACGTGCGACTATATTGTCGATGCCATCGACATGGTGCCTGCCAAGGTTGAACTCATCGTTCAGGCCAAAAATGTGGGGAAACTGGTGATTAGTTCGATGGGAGCTGGCAACAAGCTTGATCCTTCGAGATTCATTGTGACCGATCTTTTTGGCACAGCGAATTGTCCACTCGCGCGGATGATGCGCAAGAAGCTTCGGAAGCGTGGCGTGGACTCGCTCGAAGTCGTGTTCTCGCCAGAGACACCTCGCGAAGTCGGTGCTGAAGCGTTAGATGAAGCAGAAGCAGCGTCGAAGAAGATTCCCCCCGGCAGCATTTCTTTCGTGCCCTCTGTGGCAGGGTTGATGATGGCGGGCGTCGTGATTCGGCGCATTGCAGGAGTCTAAATGATGCGCCCCTTATCTTATTCTTTTGTGGCGGCGGCTTTTGTTTCATGTTTTGCTGAGCGATTTTTGCATGAGCCGATCGGCGTTGCCGGCGCGATGGTATTAGCAGTTTTTGCTGTCCTCTTACCTGAGTTTTTGCTTTGCTTTGTTGTGCACCCGCGCTTTAAACCAGACGTGACGATTACGGCCGACCCGCTCCAACCGGATGCGAAGACGGTAGCTGGCGGGCTCAAAGAAGCCATGCGACATAGCCTTTCGATTCAACGCCCTGTGTTCGTTCTCGTTTCACGGGTACCAGGATATGTTGTTGAGATTGCGCTCAATGCCGTCAGAGAACGTTGCTTTGTTGAGATCGTTCGCAAAATAGATTCGGTGAGTGTGAGTAAGAGTCAGGCAGCTTTGCCACGGTTTGCGCCCGGTCTTGAGCAAGCGTATTTTCAATTGACGGGAAATGACGAGAACCTTCGACTGATTTTGAAGCCGAATAAACTCGGCGGTGATTCGATCCGTTACGTTACACCGCGTGTCTCTACGCATGCCTTGTTGGCTTTTGGGTTTGTTTTGTTCTTTGCAGTGTTGTTTTTTGCTGAAGTGCTAACCGCCTGCATCGCTGTGCTTCCTTTTCTGTTGTTCCGTCTCGGTATTAGACTTCAGAAAGGACCCCGCGTGGCGTTCCCAATCACCGGCACGAATTTCGGAAGCAAGACTTTTATTTTGACAACGGTGTCCTCGGCCGTGATACTAGTGAACTTGTGGCGCTTTGGGCTGTTATAATGAAATTTTAGAATCAGGAGTTTACGATGATTGACGATGAGAGAGTAGGGCGCATTTTTGCGCGACGATCCTTTGGCATTAAGCCTGGGCTCGACATGACGCGAGCGCTTCTTGCCGAGCTGGGGAATCCAGGGGCGAACCTGAAGATTGTTCATGTGGCCGGAACGAATGGGAAAGGGTCCGTTTCCACCCTTGTGGCTTCCGTGCTGGCGTGTTCCGGATTGAAGACGGGGCTTTACACGTCGCCGCACTTGGTGCGGCTCAACGAGCGCTTTAAGATCAACGGCGTTGATATTGAAGACAAGGAGCTGGAGCCGCTTCTGGAGGAAATCGAAGATGCGGCGCTCCGCGTTGAAAAATCTGGCGGGGGCGTACCGACATTTTTTGAATGCATGACGGCCTTAGGTGTCCTCTGGTTTGTCCGAAGCGGTGTCCCTATCGCCGTTGCAGAAGTGGGCATGGGCGGTCGTCTCGATTCGACGAATGTGCTTTCCCCGCTTGTCAGCGTGATCACGCGCATTGGTCTCGATCATCAAGAATATCTTGGCGACACCCTTGCGCTCATCGCGGCAGAAAAGGCGGGCATCATCAAGCCGGGCGTTCCGGTGGTCTGCGCGACGATGCCAGATGAGGCCCTAGCGGTTGTAGAAGCCAAGGCGGCAGCGGCCGGAACGTACGTGGTGAAGTCATGGGAGCGGGTTACCGTGGGAAGGATTTCAGGGAACCTGCGCGGTCAAAAAGTATCGATTGAAAGTTCAAACGATGACTACGGCACGGTGAATCTCAAGCTCGCTGCCTCGTACCAACTCGAGAACATCGCCACAGCCGTGGCAACCATTGAGGTGCTCCAACAAGTTCTCGGCGTTGATTTCGGTCGCAAGACGCTTGTGAAAGGGCTGTCTTCAGCAGAATGGAGGGGACGCTTTCAGTGCATCGGCGAAGCGCCTGACGTGATTCTCGACGGTGCCCACAATCCCGATGGGGCGGCGGCGCTTGTAAAGGCGCTGACGGATGCGAAGTGCGGAAAGAAGGTACGCTTTGTGGTGGGGCAGTGTGCGGACAAAGACTCGGACGGTTTCTTTAAAACGATTGCGGGGATTTGTGGCAGAGTCTGGACTGTGCCCCTCCAGAATTCAAGGTCGGCGACGCCACAGCGTCTCGTCGAGCAAGCGGCTCGGTACCGAATTGATGCAACGGCTTGCCGCTCGATTGCTGAGGGCATCGCGGCGGCGAAGGCGGATGCATTAGAGAACGGTACTCCTGTCGTCATCTGCGGTTCGCTTTTCCTTGTTGGAGAAGTTTTGGAACGCGAAATGGGGAATGCCAAGAATGGATTGTTTACTTAGCTCGTGGGTTCGCAGATTTCGGCAAGAGCAGGGCATATCGTGGCAGAGTCGCCATTGGTCCACGAGAATGGGAAGTCACGACACTGCGTTGGCTTGACACTGTTTACTTGGCAAAGATCGTTGGTGCCGAGCAGAATGCACGAGCCGTCTGGATTGTCCTTGAGAACAAGTCCGCGTCTATCGGAACTAAGCGAGGTATAGCGCTCCGTAAAATCGTTCACGCTGAGTTCAAGGTCGGCTGCAATTGCGACCACTTCCTCACTGCGTAGGTGTACGAGCCCTGGAATGCGGCAACAACTGCCACAGTGCCTACATTTAAAGTTCGCTTTCAGTCCATCGTTCATCATCATGCTCTCGGTTCTAATCGCTTCTCTGTTTCGGATCAATACGACATCGCTGAGAGCAATGCTGGGATGGCAAAACCGAGACTCAGGCAGAGGAGTATCCAAAGTAGGGCATGCCAAAGGATGACAATTTTTTTTGCTACAGAATGTCGTAAGGATATAAACTCAAGCCATTTTGTGAATTCTGCTCCGCAATGACTGCAACGCATGTTCTTCATGCTCCCCGGTGTGAATTTCATCCAGCGCTGAGGGCGCATTTTCCATAATTCATCCGATTTGCAGTATGGGCATTTCATTGTGTGGAGTCTAAGCGCGAGTGCGCTTAGGAAATTGGGTTTCCGCAGTCTAAAGTAGCGAAGATATCGTCAAGTGTTTCTGCGCGCCGAATCATGACTGGCGTTCCGTCCGTGCGAATAAGCCACTCAGCGGAACGCGTTTTCCCGTTGTAGTTAAAACCCATGGCATGTCCGTGAGCACCCGTGTCGTGGATAATTACAATGTCGCCCGGAACGATTCCCGGAAGCATTCGGTCGATGGCGAACTTGTCATTGTTTTCGCAAAGTGAGCCCGTGACATCGTAAAGCGTATCGCAAGGGGCGTCTTCTTTGCCCATCACCGTGATATGATGGTAAGCGCCGTAAAGTGCGGGGCGCATCAGGTTGGCCATGCAAGCATCGAGTCCAACGTAGCTCTTGTAGGTTTTCTTGATGTGCAACACCCGGGAGACGAGCCATCCGAATGGGCCTGTGACCATGCGGCCGCATTCCAAGACGATTCGGGGCATGGGCAAGCCTGCCTTGATGATCGTGTCGTCGCAAACCATTCTGACGCCTTCGCCAACCGCGGCGAGGTCGACTTTTTCTTGTCCAGGTCGATAGGGGATTCCAATGCCGCCACCGAGATCGATGAATTCGAAGGTGATGTCTAATTTCTGAGAGAGCTCGACCACGAGATCGAAGAGAAGGCGAGCCGTTTCCACGAAATAATCTGAATTGAGCTCGTTGGAGGCCACCATCGTGTGAATGCCGAAGCGTTTCACACCTTTGGCCTTGAGCAGGCGATAGCCTTCAAACATCTGGTCGTGGGTAAAGCCGTATTTTGCCTCTTCAGGCTTGCCGATGATGGTATTGCCCGCTTTCGCCTTACCGGGATTGAAGCGACAGCAGACAAATTCGGGAAGACGGCCGCAAGCTTTTTCAACAGCCTCAATATGCGTAATATCATCGAGATTGATGATGGCACCGAGGGCAAAGGCTTTTTTGAATTCGGCTTCAGGCGTGTCGTTCGACGTAAAGATGATATCCTCACCTTTGATGCCGAGTTGTTCGGAAAGAACGAGTTCAGCCATGGAGCTGCAGTCCATTCCGAATCCCTGTTTCCTGACAATCGCCATCAGGGCAGGATTAGGCGCCGCTTTAACGGCAAAGTAATTTTTGAAACCCGGATTCCAAGCGAATGCGGCATTGAGCGCTTGGGCATTGGCCACAATGCCTGCTTCATCATAAACATGAAACGGCATTGGCGTCTTCTTTTCGATTTCAAGAAGAGTTGCGAGTGTAAAAGGAGTTTTTTTGTCTGTCATTGCTGTCACGTTAGTAAATTTATCGTTTCATTGCAAGAAGCAAATTTATTTGTATAGAGAAAATAAGTTTGTTCACTACGTTCAAACGTCATGAGCGTTTCATAGAGCGTGCGTTTATTTCTTGATGGGTTCTAATTCGTTGAGGCTGCTCAGTCCGAAATGCCCCAGAAACGTGGGTGTTGTGCCGAAAAGGAAGGGTCGTCCAGGTAAATCGCTTCGCCCGATGATGCGTACGAGTTGCATTTCCATCAGGGCTTTAATCACGTGGCCTACGGAAACGCCACGGATCGATTCGATTTCTGAACGAGCGACGGGTTGCCGGTAGGCGATGATGGCCAGCGTTTCAATGGTCGGACGCGTCAGTCGCGTCGGCTTACCCTTGTTCAGCATCTTGCGAACCCATTTTCCGCAGTCGGGCGCGGTCTGGAAGCGGTAGCCTCCGGCGACTTCAACCAGTGCCATGCCAAGCCCCAGTTTATGGAAATGACTCTGGATTTCTTGAAGCACCTTTTTGACGCCTGATACCGAGAGAACTTTTGGTGATTCTTGCTTGAGTTCTAGCTTTTCCTTCGTGCTGGAGGGCGGAGAGGCCTTGGCCTCGGGACCAGCGGTCTCCGATGAAGAGGTGTTGCTGCGATCGGCTTCGGCTTGGGTCTCTGCCAACTCATCATCGGAAACGTCTACGATACTGGTTTCTTCGGCAAGGCGATCTTCCTCTTCGACAGTTTCCAAGATTTTCTGGATCTCGACTGGCGTCAGTGGGTGGTCGGCTCCGAGAATTAGTGCGCAGATGATCCGGTGGATCGACGGGCGTTCATCACAAGGGTTCTGCATGGTCGTTCCCTCCAATAACTGCCGGCGGCATTCCATCGACGTCTGACGGGTCGATTCTCGAAATCTCGATTTCCGTAAAAGGCGATACTTGTCTGATAATAACTTGGCGGAGCCTTAGCAGCTCCAAGAGGGCGAGAAAGGTGACGATGATTTCGCCGCGCTGTGAATTTTCATTGAACAGCTTTGAAAAACGGATGGCACCTGTAGTGGAGGTGATCTCGAGGATCATGTCGATCTTATCGGGCACGCTCCAGACGATGGGTTCGAGTTCGCCGAGGGGTTCGACTTCAGCACGTGAGAGAACTGCGTTGAAGGCATCGATTAAGTCAAAGAGGCCAATTTCACCAAGCGTGCGCTCTTCTTTCAGGTCATCGTCGGAAACGAGAAGTTCGGAAGGGGAGAAGACGTTTTGCTGGTTGAGCTCACGTTGCAATAACTCGTCGGCCGCGTCTTTGTATTTTTTATAGGCAACGAGCTGTTTGACAAGATCCCAGCGAGGATCTCTGCCTTCCTCTTCCACGTCTTCGCCATCGCCTTGATCTTCAATAGGCAGGAGCATTCGGCTTTTGATCAGGGAGAGTGTGGCGGCCATAACGATGAACTCGCCGGCCATATTGAGGTCGAGGATTTTCATGACCCCGATGTAATCCGTGTACTGCTCGGTAATCCGGTCGATCGGAATGTCATAGATGTCGAGCTCGTCCTTCCGGATCAAATAGAGCAGGAGATCGAGCGGTCCCTCGAAAACTTCGAGATTGACCTTGTAGTCGTCGGGCAGGAGTTGCTGTTGCATTTCTTATTCGAGCCCCACGGCTTTGCGAGCCAGCGTAAGCGTCTTGCGTGCTTCGACGCGCGCGCGCTCCGCGCCATCGAGGAGAATCTTTTCTACGGCGGCAGGATCGGCCTCAAGGGCTGCCCGGCGTTCTCGGAAGTCAGCGAAGCGTTCTATAAAACTTTCGAGCAGGGCCTTCTTGGCATGACCATACCCATAGCCACCTGCACGGAGGTTCTGCGCCATTTCCACAACTTTTTCGGGTGTCGCGACAAGCTTGTAGATGTTGTAGACCGTACACGTTTCGGGATCTTTGGGATCTTCGAGTGGCGTTGAATCGGTAACAATGGACATGATGGCGGCCTTGATGGCTTTCGGCGAGGCGGAGAGTTCGATCGTATTGCCGTACGACTTGGACATCTTTTGTCCATCAGTGCCGGGTATGATGGCCACTTCCTCAGGAATGAAAGGCTCGGGAACCTTAAACGTTTCGCCAAACTTTAGATTAAACTTGATCGCCAGATCGCGTGCGACCTCAAGATGCTGCTTCTGGTCTTTGCCGACTGGCACGATATCGGACTGGTAGAGCAGAATATCAGCGGCCATGAGCACGGGGTAGGCGAAGAGTGCGTGCGTGGCTTCTTTGCCATGAGCGATCTTGTCCTTGTAGGAGTGGCAACGTTCCAATAGCCCCATGGGGCACACCGTCGAAAGAAGCCACGTCAGTTCCTGTACTTCAGGTACATCGCTTTGCCGGAAAAAGATGGTATGCTCGGGATCAAGGCCACAGGCGAGGAAGTCCAGCGCCACGTCTTTCGTGTCCTGTCGTAAACGGTCGGGATCCGACACGGTGGTGAGGGCATGATAGTTGGCGATGAACACAAATACGTCACCCTTCTTTTGAAGGTCGACGCATTGCTTCATCATGCCGAAATAATTGCCAAGATGTAATTTGCCGGAGGGTTGGATGCCTGAAAGGACTCTCATAAATTGCACTTTCTGTCTTGCTGAAGGCCGCTGTTGTAAAACCTTTTTATTGTACAATAATCGAGCGCCCGAATAAACCAATAGTTTTCGCCAGTAGTTTCGGTGTCTCAAAAACCAATCAGTAAGCGTGTAAAGAAACGAGGCTATGCAAATAAACCTCAGATCGTAGTTTTTATCCTATCCGACACGACGGTTTGTACGCACGTCCGAAAAAAGCCACACCGATATCGGGATCGTTCCGTGTCTGCACGGCCCTATCAACGCTACATCCCATCAATAGATTGCGCTTGATTTGAAGGAAAGCCTCGCAAAAATATTACCGGTGATCTGCTTCCGCATCATCTGGATCCATTTATGACGCGTAAGGGCCTGACAAATTACAATTTTATCCCACGGCGGATCGCGATGCATGAAACTGGTACACTGGCCAAGGAAAGAAACATAAGTACACTGCACTTCTTCCTCAGAAGCCTCAGGCATCGCCATTTTGATGAGTTTCCGGAATGTCAAAACAATGGGATTAAAGAAGTCGTTGAACAGTTCCGTGCACGACTGGGTGGGCATGCTTCGTTCGCGAGCGATCAGAAGACGGAGGAGCGATACGTCAGGATCGTCTTTCATAAACAGGTTGAGCATGAAGCTCACCCAAGAATCAACAGCAGATTCCCACGTCTTTTGATCCACAACGGTAGAAGCAATCCCTGTCATCGGTTTACCAATTTTTTCAAATGCTTCATTGAAAATCGCTTCGTAAAGTGCAGCCTTCGATCTGAAGTAATAGTTTACAGACGCACCATTGACTTTCGCCTTTTGCGAAATCATTCGTATCGTCGTGTCACGGAAGCCGTTTTTGGCAAAAAGCTCCTTTGCTGCATCAAGAATCTGCCAGTAGGTCGGCAGCGTTTTCGCGTCGTCTCTCGTTGTGTTCATGCGCCTCCCTTATGCCGATGGCTTTGCCTTGGATGAAAACAGCCAATTGAAACTGTAACTCGATAAATTTCAAACAGAATATCCCAGTTCGGCGGTTCCGTCAAGCCGATTTCGCAGACATGATTCTGGGGCCGACTCTGGGTTTCGGTTGGGATTCAACTAAATTGAGTTCCACCCTCGATGAACAGCTGCCCGAAATTGAAATAGTGTAGCAGATATTCAAAGAGCATCAAATCACAACAAGACTCAGCCAGAATAAACGGGGCCTGGGGTGTCCCCAGCGGAAACTCCGCACTTCTCACTACGCACTTCTCGAGTCCCCTGTCTACCGTTCCTTCACAGGCAGATGATTTCCAGATTAAATTCTCCCAATCAGACGTATTCAAAAGATTACCCTATCGTTTTTTCGCGGCGATGCTGCGCAGCGGCTTGACTCCTAGGACGAGTCTAGTTCAAGATGACAAGATCGCTGGAGCCGCAACAGTCGTTCTGCGGAGTTTCTTCATCGTAAACGGAAAGGAAGCATTGAAAAGTATCGGGGGGAAGTTCTGCAGAAACTACCTTTCCGCTGATGCTCGCGGGGACAGTTTTCCAAATTCGTTTATGCGTTTTTTCCTCCGCCCGGTCAATCGTGTAAGAAAACACAGCTTTGATGATCCCTTTTCCTTCTTGGAGAATGTCTGCTGAGAGACTATTATCTTTCACCATCGGCTTGTCAAGCTTCGGCAGAGCAGGTGCACCTTTAAGAAAATGAGCAGATTGCTATTTTTTTTCATGAATCAGTATCTCGAGTGCCGCAGATCGCATTCACCATATCTTCGTTTGTCTTGGCAGCGAGCAATTGTTCGCGAACGCGACGGCTCGAAAGCTGCCGACTCACTTCAGCCAAAAATTTGATGTGTGAATTTGCGTCGGAACGAGGACTGAGCGTCGTCACAAAAATTGTTGTGGGCGCACCGTCTAGCGAACCAAATTCAACGCCTTCAGGTGAAATGGCAATCGTCGTCACAAGCGTTTTTACCAAATCCGTTTTTGCATGCGGAATTGCCACGCCGTACTGCATCCCAGTCGACATCTTGGATTCACGATCCACTAAAGCCGATAAAATGGAGTCGCGATCTTCCGCTCTAATTTTGTCGCTTTCAACAAGAAGGTCGGAGAGCTCTGCAAGAATACTCGCTTTATCAGAGGCCTTCATAACTGGGACAAAAATACTAGTCGACAGCAGGATTGACAGTTCTTTAAGTTGATCGTTCACGGTAAGGCATGCCTTGTTTCTTTTTGTTCAATCGATCCTAGAATAGACCTTGAACAGACCTGCTCGGAATACGGCAAAACGAATGCAGGTGACAAAAATTATGACATTTTTCGCCGCGCGTGTCCATGAAAATCAAATAAATGTCCGAGTACCCGTAGACCCGCCCGCCACAGGAACACGATGTCGGAAAACTTGCGGATGGAGAGCAGTTGCCTCATTATGAATCGGGGCGTCAGGAAAGACGTATAAAGTCCGCGAATCAAGGCCAGCATGACGTCGTCAGGAATATCCGTCTTCATAATCGGTTCGCGCATGTCGTAACGATCCCAATCTTCCGTGCGCAACCAATCATTTTCTTTGCACTGCTTGAACAAGGGGGTGCCCGGATACGGAATGACAATCGTGCCTTGCAAGGTATCAATCCACCCCTTGTTGAAGAGGGAACGGGTCAACGCTACCGTCGCCTTCGCCTCCTCAAGTGTCTCCCACGGATACCCCACCATGCAGGTGACGTGTGGGCGCAACCCAGCGAGAAGAGCCATCTGCATCGACTCGGCAACCTTCTTGGAGGCTGGGCACTTGGCAATTCTATCGAGCGTCGCATCCGATGCGGATTCAAGCCCGAACAACACAAAGCGGAAGCCGGCCTTCGCCATCAACTGATACTGCTCCTGAGTCAAGACACCGGGAATCATGTTGCATCCCATGACGACGCGTTTGTGGTAACCGCGTGCAATCATGCCTTCACAAAACGTTCGGAGCCACTCTCCAGCGGGAAAACAACCCGAATCGTCAAAAATTTCCTTCACGCCATAGCGCGTAATAATATCGCCAACTTCATCCAAGACTTTTTCCGCTGAACGGACACGCCAACCAGGATAAAGCGTTGTCCAAGAGCAGAAATGGCACTTTCCCCACCAGCAATCACGCCCCGCCATAGTATAGGTGCCGGGCGTGCTACGGAAATTGCCGTTTTCGCGACAGTAAAGCTTCCAGCGTGTGAGCTCGCGGTCGATGGGGGGCAGGTTATCGAGCTTGTTAGCTGAAAGATTAAAAGGTCCACTCGACTCAAGTCCCCCGACCTCTCCTCGCCACCAGATTCCGCTAGGCATAGCGACGCCCGATTCGAGGTGCCGCACAAGACCGCTCAACGAAAAGTCGTAGTCCCCTCCACACAAAATGTAATCCACTTGGCAATTCTGAAGTGATTCCTCGGGGAGCGCGGTAACATGATCGCCACAGAGCACAATCTTGCATGAAGGAAGCAGCTTCTTCAAGCGGTCCACGACCTGCCACGTCTGTTTCACAACGGGTGTCTTGGTTTCTAGCAAAAATAATGCGGCATCGATTTCTCGGTATCGGTTGTCAAACGCCTCGTCCGTCAACTCCTCGGCAATGCCATCAACCCAATACACATCGTGGCCTTCGCTCTTCAGCAGGGTAGCTGCCGATGCTGGAACCATCGGATAGACGTAGGTCGGTTTGCTGAACCACTGGAACTGACGATTCTGAGAAAGAAGCGGCACGCCTTTTGGCGAATGAAGCGGCGCGTAGCCGACAAGTATTTTCATGGAATAGTCACTTGGTCCGAATGATGATCAAAAGGGCGAACTTCTCTCGCCATATCACGAGACAAGAGACCGCCAATAAAGCAAGTGCCATACGTGAAATGCGTCACCACAACACCGGCCCACGTTGTCAGCCAAGTCAGAGGCGATCGGAGGGAGATCGACGAAATACACGTCAGCGCAAGATACGTAGCCAAGACACCGAGATAGGCAGCACGCAAAAGCGGATGAGCAAAGGAGAGCGGTATGCCAACAACGACGCCCATGACGAATAAGCTCGGTATCATGTAAGACACTTTGAACGAGGTTTCAGGAAATCTCCGCGCGAAGAAACCACGATGCTTGGCGTAGCGCGCCACTTGCCGGATGTGCGGGCCGAAGAGAGGTCGCCGATGGTGGGTCACGACGACGCGCGGATCGTAGACAAGCCGTTTGCCCATTTCATGGACAATACGGAGGCAAAGAATCGTATCCTCGCCAGGCCAGTAGTTCACGTCGAACCCACCGATCGTATCGAGAAGCGATTTGCGAACGAGCAGGTTGCAGCTCGGGAGATCTTCCTCGTCGCAGACACGCGTCGGCCTATAACGTCGGCGATACGCCCCCGACACCAAAAGCGAGGCATAGACACGGCCACCGATTGCTGACAGGTACGAATCTGAGGGTGGCGTAATCGCAGGACCGCCTACAGCACCAATGGCAGGATTGGAGAAATAGGGAATGGCATGGGAAAGCCAGCCCTCCAACGGGCAAGCATCGTCGTCGATAAACGCCACGATTGATCCCGTCGCTTGTTGAATGCCGAGGTTTCGCTTCTCCGCTGGACGAACTTTGCCTGTGGGGTATTCACGCACGAAAGCTGGCCATGTTCTGCCCGTAGGCTCATCCGGGAGGATAATGACTTCAAGATCAGGCCAGCGTTGCCGTTCGAGCCCGTGAAGGCATTCGTCCAGACATGGCGAGGCTCCGGGACACGCGATAACTGCGGAAACTCTGGGCAGAACGCTCGGCATATCATGCGGTTCCAAGGTTTTATAATAGCGAAGGACGCGAAGACGATAAAAAATGGCAAGCGTATCGGTCATCACTTGACGGATATTGCTCAGCGTCAAGGATCCTGTCTTATTGCCAAAATCAAGTTCTACGGGTGCCTCGACCGCCTTGTAGCCCTTCTGTGCGGCGATGGAGAGCACTTCAAGATCAAAGGCAAATCGTTTCGCCAACATGCGGGAGAAAGCGTAGTCGAGTGCCTCGCGACGGAAAAGCTTCATCCCCGTCTGGGTATCATGCACCGGAAGTCCTACTAGTAATTTGACAATCCCATAATAGACCGTACTGGCGAGCCGGCGCCGCCAAGGGTAGTCAATTTTCGAATCGGGATGCATTTTGGAGCCAATAACGATATCCGCTCCCTCTTGCTTCATGATATCGAAGAAGCGCCAGATATAATTAGGATTTAAATCAAGATCAGCATCGAGAAGCAAGATATGCGAGCCTAACGATTTGGAGAACCCACTCGCAAGGGCTGCCCCCTTCCCCGCATTCTGCTCTGCAAAGACGGGCTTCACCACTCCGCTCAGAACAGTAGCCGCACGACGAATTTCAGCCGCCGTATTGTCCTGACTTCCATCGTCGACCGGTACAATTTCAAAATCAATGCGACTATTAAAAATTTTGTAAACAGCAAGGATGTTATCAAAAATACACGTACCGAGATTGTACGCCGGCAGGATGATAGACAATTTGCCGTTCTCACCAAGGCAAGCCACTGCTGACAACGTCGCATGTGCAACGCCATCAGAAACGTGTTGCTGTGTTTCTGGACCGCCGTTTGTCATAGTTTGTGATCGAGATTATACAATCAAACACCGACAACTTCAAGGCAACGTTAAGGCTTGTAGCCGACGGCAATGATGGCGGAGAGGTTGTAGTGCTGGGTGTCGTAGGTTTTGCCATCTGTGGCAGTTATCCGAAAATTTCGGATAACTGAATCCTCTTGCAATTCGTTGTCCGCGAAAATCCTCTTGAGGTGGTAGTTGATGGTCCGGACATCCACGTCGTAGAGCTGCCCTATCATTTTCTGACTGAGCCAGACGTTCTCATCAGCATAAAAAGCCTCGACACCGCCTTCGCCGCTGGTAGCCACAAAGGTTAGGTATTCCGCCGCCGAAGAGCGAACCAGCGAGATTTCGGTCTTCTTTTGCCGGCGGCCGAGGAGAGTGGATTTGTCTTTGCTCATGGTTTGTTTTACTTCGGGTTAAAGCTTCAGGCACTTTTTAGGGATGGATATTTGGCTCGTGTTGTTTGATTAGGCAGGGTTTAATTGACGCCCAACCCACCGCTCAGATGCTGAATTAGCAGCGTGTTGCGCAGGGTGTCGAGGATGTGGAATTCGGTGGAGTTAGCTTTGTTCTTTTGTATTCACTACTTTTTTTTATAACTTCAGAAATTTCTTCAAAAGATAATTTCGAACTTAACACTTTGCATTTTATCACTCCTTCTGAACCGACACAAGCCCAAACATAACGAGATAATTTCACGCTTCACCCAACGCTTCAATCAAAGCCGAAAATCCTAATTTGACATCATCCTTCAAAAACATCATTATGTTCACCGCTTTAGGGCAGGTATCGGCTTCAATGCAGATGTAGATCGCGATACTTGCGGAAAGACTTAGCACACGTTTCGCAGATAATCGAGAAGTTTAAAAAAAGGAAATGTAAGATGACACGAAATGGAATAACAGCCGCCGGGAACTGGATTGTTGACCGGGTTAAACAAGTGGACTGTCTCCCCAGCCGTGGGATGCTGGCCAACATCAAAAGCATGTGCTTCAGCCCAGGCGGTGCCCCAGCCAATGTCCTCAACGATCTCGCGCGCCTCAAATCTCCTTTCCCGCTTGCCGGAGTGGGCGTTGTAGGCGACGATGCCGATGGCCGCTACCTGAAGCAAATCTTCACCGAGCTGGGCGTTGATATTTCGGCACTGCTCACGACAACAGAGGCCCCCACATCCTTCACGGATGTGATGAATGACGACACGCACGGCAACCGTGTCTTTTTCCACCACCGTGGCGCGAATGCGTTATTCCAACCTGAGCATGTGAAGATCAATCAGTTGACTTGCAAAATTTTTCATCTGGGATATCTCCTACTCCTCGATGCGATGGATCAGCCCGATGCTGAGTATGGTACCGTTGCCGCCCGTCTGCTCAAACAAATTCAAGAGGCTGGAATCCTGACCAGCGTCGATGTGGTGAGTGAGGAAGGCGACCGCTTTTCAAAACTCGTCCCCCCTGCTCTGAAGTATATCGATTACCTCGTGTTGAACGAAGTGGAAGCAGGCCGCGCAGTTGGCATCGAGGTCCGCAACGCTTCCGGCAAGTTAGATGGCGATGCACTCATTGAAGCCGTTGAGCGCTTGTATCAATTTGGCGACATGAAGCTGGTAGCCGTACACATGCCAGAGGGCGCGTACCTACGAGAGCAGTCAGGCAAACGACATGCCGTAGGCTCGGTCGATTTCCCTAAAGGCTTCATCGCAGGGGCCGTCGGCGCAGGCGACGCCTTCTGCGCAGGTATGCTCTATGGTCTCCATGAAGGCTGGGATCCTGTGCGGTCAGCACGTTTAGGCGGCTGCTGCGCAGCAGCAAGCCTCTCGCGTCCAGGCGCATCAGAAGGCATCATGCCACTCGAGGAAACGCTTGAACTCGGGACGCGATTTGGCGAACAAAAACCACCGCTATCTCTTTAAGGAGTCAGAAGTCAGGAGTCAGAACTCAGAATTCTAACTCCAGACTCCTGTATTCTGACTCCTCTATTCTTTCTAACCCCCTCAATTATTGTTACAAAAAATCGTTATGAAAAAAACATTCGTTGGATTCGGTTTCGGTGCCATTCAAGGCGGACTCTTCCTGCAAGAGGCCTGGCAATCCGGGAACTTCTCACGACTCGTTGTCGCCGAAGTCCTTCCGTCCGTTGTGGAAGCGATACGCAACAACGGCGGCTACTACGAGCTTAATATTGCGACACCGACGGGTATCAAAGCCCATCGCGTCGGGCCCGTCGAAATTTTCAACCCTCTCGACGAAGCCGATCGCGTCGAATTAATCCACGCCGTGGCTGAGTCCAGTGAAATCGCCACGGCCCTGCCAAGCGTCAAGTTTTACGGCATGGGTGGACCCGGTGATGTACAAGAAATTTTAGCCGCTGGTCTGCGCCTAAAAATGGACAACCCTGATTTGCCCGCTGCCGTAATCTACACGGGCGAGAACAACAATCATGCCGCCGAGATCCTCACCGAAGCGCTCGAATCCCGCCTCGGCGTACCGCTCTCCTCTGCTCGCACACAAACGCTCAACACCGTTATCGGCAAAATGAGCGGAGTCGTCACCGACCTAGCGCAAATCGCCGAACAGGAACTCGAGCGCATCACCCCTGAAATGCCCCGGGCCTTTCTCGTGGAAGAATTTAACCGGATTTTGATCTCCCGCATCTCGTTGCCCCACTTCAAGCGAGGCATCACCGTATTCGAAGAAAAGGATGACTTACTTCCCTTCGAAGAAGCGAAGCTCTACGGCCACAACGCAACCCATGCGCTCTTAGGATATTTGCTACGTGAAAAAGGTGCGACCTTTATGTCCGAAGCGACGGCGCATCCGACCCTCCTCAATCTCGCCAAAGAGGCGTTCCTTCTCGAGTCAGGCGAAGCCTTATGTAGTAAATACGCAGGCATCGACCTCCTCTTTACGCCTAATGGGTATCAGGCGTATGTCGAAGATCTGATGCAGCGCATGGTCAACCCAAACCTCCGAGATCGGGTCGATCGCATCACGCGCGACACACGCCGCAAGCTCGGATGGAATGACCGACTCATCGGCACCATGCGCCTCGCCCTCGAGCACGGCATCAGCCCAGAGCGCTATGCCCAAGGTGCCGCCGCCGCGCTCCGACTCCTTTCGCTCGAAGAAGGTAAAACCGCCGATGAACTCCTCGCCAACCTCTGGACCGAAGCTTCACCGGACTCTGCCACCGCCACGACCATCAGAAGCCTGATAATAGCTCAGGACAAAGTTTTTTAACTTGAAAACAAGACGATAGGCCCTCGACCATCAGGAGCCTAAAATTTGTCGCAACTCAACACTCGCAACTCGCAACTTCTCCCCTGTGGCTGGCCTCGGTGAGGCCGGAATCGTCCGCGATCACCGATCGCAGCTACAGGAAGTCAATGAATCGTGAGTGCGCCCTATCAAACAGGGCGCATCCTCGTTCCGTTGACCTGTCCGTTTGGATTTGCTCAGAGGCACCACGTTTACTCGAAAGCGGCGTCGCGCGGAATACCGCTTGCCGCCGCACTCCAAAATCGGCCATCTTGGAGTGCGGTGACAACCGAAGGGCGGCACCGCTTTTCGCATGTCTGTCGGCGGCGTATGTCTTCGGCTTGCAAACCCATCGCCTATGCGAGTCAATGAATCGTGAATGCGCCCTATCAACCAGGGTATAGAAAACTGCGTTGGACAGACGGAACTCCTTTTGATAAAGTACCTAGTTAATGAGTAGCGATATTGACAAGAACAATGCCAACCCTAAAACTAAGGACGATCCGTTTGATTTGTCCTCGGTTTCGTTGAGCATTGAACGCGAAAAACTCAAGCTGGAAACGGAACGATTGCAGATCGAACGAGAACGACTTCAAGCTGAAATCGAAAAATTCGAATTGCGAGAAGCGGGAGCGGATGATCCAGAAGATCTCTCGTTCGGCATCACCGCAATTTGTATCGTTGCCGCCGTTTGCCTCCTTCTCGGCGGGATTATTGGATTCACCTCTGGGCTCGACCTTGGTCGTCGCTATACGCCAGAACCTCGGAAGCTGCTGGTCAGCCGTGAGTTTATCTCCATGATGCGGAGCATTCGAGGTTTCACCCCACCACCCGTCTCCAGTTACGAGACTCCGCTTTGGATTCCGCCTAGAAACAGGACTAATCCAGAAACGCTGATCATAACAAAGTAAACGTCCGGCGTCTGAATTGAATTGCTGTAGATCATGTTCGTAAACGGCTTTCTCTTACCTTCAGCCTCTGGGGTCGTCTGTTTCGCGATACTGTTTTAGCCGACGATGCGCCTCACGGCCCATCACGGTCATAAAAAGAACGAGCATCACGAGCCCTAACCCGTAACCCACCCACGCGAGTGGCGTCCGCTCCAAGCGCCGTGCCCCCAGTGACGCCAAGTCACCCGCCATCGAGCCTGCGTACACACTGGTTAACGTAATCGGTAGGATGCCGATCAGCGTTCCGACAAAAAAATCCCAGTAAGACATCCCTGTGCTGCCATAGACGTAGTTGGACAGCTTGAAGGGAAAGAAAGGAATCATACGCGTCAGCAACACGACTTTCCATGCTTCTCCAGACACATACTCATTAATGATCTTCAACCTCGGGTGCTTAATGAAAAGCCGTTGCGCACGTGCGCGAAGCGTGTACTTTGCTATAAAAAAAGCCGCCGTAGCACCGATCAAGCTGCCGACCACCACGCACACGCTACCAACCCACAACCCGAAAAGGAAACCGGCCCCCGTCGTAAAGACGACGCCCGGCAGAATAAACAGAACGATCAGTGCATAGATCAGTGTGAAGATTATTGGACCCCAAAGCCCCATTCCGTCCAAGAAGTTAAGAAACCCAAAGATGCTTGATCGCACATCGAATTGCGTCGAGAGGGCCAGCATCGCCTGGCAACTCGATTCCGTTATCGGCTGAAGTGATCCATACAGGGCCCAGTCAGCCCAATGTTGGTATCTGCAAAATGATGGTTGTTCTGGTTTCATTGTCCGATTAGGCGGACACCCCATTCGGGCAGGCTCGATTTAATCGGCGGCGCGTTTCACTGCGTGGCCTGCGTCCTCAATGTCCTCTCCTGCACCGTGAAGCATATTGCATGAGGTAACGAACAACATGGATCCTAACAACGCAAATAATACGAATAATTTTTTCATAAAGAAGCCCTTTCTAATTAGCTATCTGATTCTCTAGTCATCTGTTTGTTGAGTAGCGTATCGCACGGTAGCGGTTTTAGCCATAGGGCAATACCCTACTTGCTTAGAGTAATAGCCTGAGTGCGCGTCAAAATTGTTTAACGGGCACCAAGGTCACGAGCCCATGGTCATTGGGCAGGGGACAGGGGCAAGAAAATGATAGCCATTGCGGGGTGCTTAGAACTTCCAGCGCAGACCGCCACCCCAGCCGAAATCGGAATGCCATTGGTGTCTCGTTTCATTTGGCGGCGGGACCATCGATCCAATAGCCCTGTCGTTCATAGTGACGGAACAGCTTGGTTTCGTAATCCCGATTGAGAGAGTCGGGCGTATATTCCGGTGACTCCTTGATGGTGTCGCGCGACAAACCGATACAAACTTTAGATTCCTCCCAGCTCACTTCGTCTATCCATTGTGGCGAAACCAAAACGTGCTTTCCCGGCCACCAGTTCTTGGTATCGATGACGAGATACCGAATAGACCATGTCTCATCGTCGATAATGAAATCCTCAATATGACCAATTTCTCCGTCTTGCGCCTCTAGGTGGTAGGACGTCACTTCATCAGTACTTCGCAAGTTGGGATCCCACATCTCCTCAAGACGGATTGTTTCAGTCTGTGCTTCTTGACCCTCTTCAACTCCCGAACTAACTCTGCCAACGGGTTGGCCTACACCACCCATGGCTGCTCCGACGCCTCCCATGACAAAGCCTGGCCCTCCAATGCCTAGGCCCACGCCGCCGATGTTGGGGTTTGCACCCCACATATACGACCCAGACCAGTACGCTGGCCAACCGTAATAGCCGTAATATTCTTCCTCATACTGGCGAGAGACCGGTTGGTCGCTAGCTATCGATGGACTCTCCTCGATTTGCTTTTTCGTAAGATCCACTGTAATAACTTGTTTCTCCTCATCCGCAGATTGGAGCGCGTAGGGCGAAAGTAATACGAGTCTGCCCGTCAACCATCCTCCCGTGTCCGCGACAAGATAGCGCACGGTCCAATGGTTGTCATCGAAATAAAATTCTCGTACTTTTCCGAGATCTCCGTCTTTCGCACGGAGCGCAAAATCTTTTAGGCCTTTAACGGATCGTAACATAATGATTTCCTTTCATTTTTCGTATTAAGTTTTCCGGTTTCCATTGAATCGGTATAGACTCTACGCCCTAAGTATACATAACCTCGCGTTTTGAGCGATAAGGCAATACCTTATATCCTAAGGGTAATATCCCTACATCACGCCGCACGTCGGGCGGACTCCTGCGTTCATATTATTCTTATTCCCAACGATATCGTGAGCGTCATGAAAAGCCCAACCACAAGAAAGATCACGC
>CAZUAY010000022.1:0-21769 GCA_964618405.1 uncultured Lentisphaerales bacterium | reverse complement strand
CAATTTAGTGAGGTCACCACTCGCTCCTTCTCCCCTGTGGCTGGCCTCGGTGAGGTCGGAATCGTCCGCGATCACCGATCGCGGCTACAGGGGTATTCGACAAAGCTCACGACAAAGTATTTCGCAACTCACTACTCGCAACTCACTACTCGCGACTGTAATCGGGCAGTCAACGGGGGCACCCCCCGTCACTGACCGATTACCCCTCCGCATTTTCCCCATTGTGAAAACCGATACATTGTTGTAGAATCAAAACTGTATTTGTCAGTTGGGGTGTCTGCCGTAACGCAGTCTGAGATCATACCCACAGAACCTGAACCAGTTAATGCTGGCGTAGGAAATCTGACAGCTTCATAAAAGGCGATTTGCTTCAAGGCCTTGATGCTCCAGCGGACAACGAATCTTAATTCAACCCGAAGGAACATCAAAATGAAACAGCACGTTATGGAAGAGCAGATCTCCGGCGCAATCGTCAGGAGCTTCTTCACCAAGTTCGAGAATCATCTGGCCGTGGATGTCGCCATCGTCGGTGCCGGCCCCTCTGGCCTCGTCGCCGCGCACGACCTCGCAAAGGCCGGATTCAAAGTGGCCATTTATGAAAGTAAGCTCGCGCCGGGTGGCGGCACCTGGGGCGGTGGCATGCTAAAAAGCGGACGAAAAATTGCCCGCATCATCACGGAAGATCTTTCAAAATGAAAACAGAAACAGACGAACTTAGCAATTCGGCGTTCGGTCTGTACTTGGTAATCACCCATCCGCGCACGAGTTTCGAAACGTGCGCGGAGGCTGCTGTCCAAGCCAGAGTCCGCTATGTCCAACTCAGAATGAAAGAAGCTTCACGCGAAGAAATTTTGAGAGAAGCAAAAAAAATCCGAAGCATTACTGCCGGAACCAATACGCTATTTATTGTGAACGACGACCCATCTATTGCTGATGAGGTCGACGCTGATGGCGTCCATCTCGGACAAACCGACTTGCTCCCGGCTGAGGCACGCAGGCTCTATCCGAAACTAAAACACATCGGACTCTCAACCCACAGCTTCAGTCAAGCCCAACAGGCGCTGCTGCAAGCGCCGGAATACATCGGAGTCGGTCCTGTTTTTACAACGCCAACAAAAAAGATACCCGATCCTGTCCTCGGCTGCACGGAAGCGGGGCGAATTATCAAATCCGTTGGGATCCCTGCCGTCGCCATCGGTGGAATTAACACAAGCACTTTACCCGCAGTGCTCGATGCAGGAGCGGTCAACTTCGCTGTCGTGCGCGACGTCTGTTCATCGCCTCATCCCTACGATGCGATCCTACGTCTCATCGACATCTGGGAAGCTAGATCCTGCCTTCGTTTCCGCGTTCCGCCTACTGAGCACAAGGTTTGGCCAGAAAGGGGCTTCGGCCTTGAGTAGGGCGAAGACTCGGGACTGAAAGGCGTTTGGCTCCGTATCGCGGGTGAAGCGGATCGGCGTCTTCCCTTCATCAATGCGACACGTGTTGCGAACGACAGTCGAGAGCCCACTTTATTGCCAAAGACTGAACGCATACAAACGCATTAACCTAGAACAGCAATAAGAACGTGCCGACGAAAGGATTGAATCCGTAAACCCCAAAGGAATCGACCCACCAGCCTTGACTCATCGTACTCGCATCCGTACTGAGACGCCAGCGAACACGCAAGGTGGCGCCGGCGTAAGTGGCCGTATTGAGCGCAATAACCACTTCAGAGAAATTTCCACCGCTGTTGCCAGTCCATGCTGGCCAGCCGACAAGTTCCGCGTGGTTTAAAGCTGAGCCTGAGCGTCCCAGAATCGTTGAGGTGTAGCCGCCCTTCACGAAGGAGGTTCCAGAGCCCAGTTCACCGACTTGATACCAGGTTGTGCCGTTGTCCGGCGAAACCTCGAGTAGACAGCCATCGTAAGCTTCCGTCATATACTTGTGCCAGAAGTGTACGCGAATTCGATCAGCGCTTGTCGGTATCACGATCTTTGGAGAAAGAAGATTATCTGTATTTCGCGTTGCAGGCCCCGATGTCGTGTAAGAATTTGAAGGCGTGTGGCTGGCGGCCGATGTCACCGCCCAATAGCTGGATCCGATATTGGCACTTGCAAACCAACCTGAAGGGATCGGCTCAAAGGGCTGATTCGCGAACGTTCGGACAATGGCAAAGGCATTGGTCAACTCGCCGACCTGATCATCAGAGTTGATCACGCGCACGCTCCACTCCCCTTGCTCCATCGACGTCACGTCTAGGGAACAGATCATGTTGGTCCACGCGACGTGCGTCACCGACGCCTGAATGGCGAGACTCCCCGCACGTACCAACTCAACGGTAGCTCCATCGCGGAAGCCGGTGCCCGTGATTGCGAGTGCCACGGTTCCTTCTACTGCAAAATCAGGCGTGACCGAAATCGGCGCCGGGGCAAAATAGCCGGAGCCGGAAATCAGAAGCGAGTAACGCTGCGGACTGTTTGCCAGCGCCCCGCTAAAGGAGACAATCGCTTGCCACGTGCCGAGCTCCGATGGTGAGGCGACAAGAACCTGCTCGACATTGTCCGTGTTATTGGTTCCTGTTGTCGCAGCCGATGCCATCGATGCCGTCGTCCAAGTACCGACAAAAGGCATGACAAACGGAAAATACTGTGTTCCATTGGGGGCGACAAGCCGGAGGTTCAAATTGTTGATCAGGCGCGCTGTTCTAGAATCGGAAGAAGCTGTAGCACTCCCTGCTGGATCCGTCCAGCAAAGCGTCGCGCGTATCGGAGAAACGCCATCCCAAGCAAAAGAGTGAGCTCGACTGGTGATGCTACTCGTCACCTGCTGTTCAATGAGGCGCGGGACCGTGATGTTGGTTGCCACGGAATAAACTAAATCAGCAGCCTCCTTGGCATTGATCAAGCCCCAGCCGAACTTGTAATCTGGGCCAGCGGTGCCAAGGTCGTCTGCCGTATGGATTAGCAACCCCTTGAGCGTACTCGCTCGCAGGTAATGTCCGGGCAATAGCGTTGTGTACAAACTCAGAATGAGTTGTGCCGTTCCAGCAGCATTCGGTGTTGCCATGCTGGTGCCGGCCTTCCATCCATAGCTGGTATCGCTCGCGGCAGTTGTCGAATAGAGATTGTAGCCGTTGGCGACAAGATCGGGCTTAATGCGTCCGTCGTCCGTTGGGCCCCAGCAAGAATAGCCTTGGATCGTCGCCTTCGACACATCTCTCAGACCACTTGTCACGGCATCGCTCACGGAACCAATCGTGATGACATTTTTCCCTAGTCCATTGAACCCAATCGTGTCATAACCATTCTTGTAATTGCCATCACCAGGGGGGTGGGATGCAGGATTGTATGTCACAACCGCACCACCTTCAGAAAGCGCCACATTGCTACCGGCCGCTGGGTTATCGGTTCTGTCGTTGCCAGCAGCCCAGAAAATTGAATAATAGGGCAAATTGTAAAGTCTAGCGTCAATTTCGCGCGCGTAAGAATTATACATGCCAAAATCATTCTCGACCCCTGCCGTTGTTTCGCCAGAACCGTACCAAGTCCATTTCGGTGAAGCATAGCCCGTATAGTACCATCCCGATATGTAGCCGTAGCTGTGGTTTGAAACATAAATTTTTCCGGATTCACCCGCGTAGGAGGCTCCTCTTGAAGCCATCTCAGCGTCGTCATTGTTCCAGTCGTAGCTATCGATGGAAACGGCTGTAGCCATACCCTTTGCGCTGGAGTCGACGCCCGACGCCCCGATGGTGCCCGCCACGTGAGTCGCATGGTCGCCGAGGGTCGTTGTTCCGTCCTTGATGGTTACGCGCGCACCGAACTCGTGATGTGTCGTCCGAACCGCATCACCATCCCAGACGCCGATAGTCCAGCCCGCACCATCGACTCCGTAGGGCACCTGACGGACGAGGTTCGCCCCGGTGCTGATCGCTGCATTGACGTTCAACGTTGTGTAGTAAAGCGGCTTCTCATCCTCCCATGCCATCAACTCACGGGTGCCACCATCGGCTCGTGTCTCGCGCAAGGGTATGCCCGCTATCCGTGCACGGCGCACGGCTGTCGCTTTTCGAGTTTGATTATTTAACTGAAGTTTCTCAACGACAGCAGCACGATTCGCGGGTATCGAAACATCACCTGCTTCTTCCCAGACCCTTGCTTCACTTTGTCGCATTTGCTGAGCTACACCCGTCATGATCTCCAACAAAAACACAAGGATGATCGTTGCTGGAGAAACGAGGCGTCTGCGCGTTGACTTTAAAAATAGTTTTTTCATGACATTACTCTTCTGCAAGGTTTTTGAGTATCCTGCAAAATCTGTGAAACATCAATAAAAACTGACAAACGCACATATAATTTGTATGATACACACCCTTTCAGAGTATTCCCAGCTTCAAGACAACTTAGAATGAATATACCTCACCCAAAAAGATGTACATGGTGTGGAAGCGATCCGCTTTATGTCGCCTACCACGATGAAGAATGGGGTGTTCCCTCTCACGACGATCGGCATCTCTTTGAGAAGCTCCTCCTTGAAGGCGCACAGGCAGGATTGAGCTGGTTGACGATTCTCAAGAAGCGCGAGAATTATCGTGAAGCCTTCGATGGCTTTGACTGCGAAAAAATAGCAGCCTACACGGAACGGGATATCGACCGTTTGCTCGCGAATCCAGGCATCGTCCGCAATCGGCTTAAAATTCAATCCGCAATCAAAAATGCTCAAGCAACCTTGGCCGTGAAAGAAGCGTTTGGAACGCTCGAGGTTTTTATGTGGCAATTCGTGAAGGGCGCTACCCTTCAGAACAAGTGGAAAAGTCACTCAGAAATCCCAACACGGACCCCAGCGTCTGATGCCATGAGTAAAGAGCTCAAGCGACGCGGCTTCAACTTCGTTGGCTCAACCATCTGCTATTCATTCATGCAGGCCGTCGGCATGATCAACGACCATGTCGTTGACTGCTATCGACATGCAGAGCTTAGTTAAGGCACGCTTCACAACTCACCACTTCTCTCTTGTGGCTGGTCTTCTTATCTCGCTGGGGCTGGAATGGCCTACGAACACCGATCGTAACGACAAGTTTTTACTCGACTGACAGCCTATTTCTTTCTCATTCTATCGAGAAGCGAGACAGCCCGCATGGCGACGGGTAGCGACGGATCGACAATCGCTACCTCCGGCCCCACCAGCTTCTGCATCACGTCTTTGAGGAACGGATAATGGGTACATCCGAGGACGATATGGTCTACATTTTCTTTAATCAACGGGAGTACAATTCGTGAAACGATGGCTTTAGCATGCTCCGAAACGAATTCCCCGTTTTCAACAAGCTCCACAAATCCCTCTCCCGTGGCGGTGATAATTTTGACATCACCAAATCGAGCAGAAGTTTCTTTATAGAGCCGCCCGTTGAAGGTGTTCGGCGTTGCAAGAATGGCCACCACACCTGTCTTGGAATGCAGGGCTGCGGGTTTAATCGCGGGTTCCATCCCGACGAATGGAACATCGGGGTAAGTCGTCCGTAGCGAATCGATGGCCACCGCAGTTGCAGTATTGCAAGCGACAACGATAAGCTTGCAGCCTTGCTTCAACAGATTCTTCGTCAGCACATGGGCGCGTTCAAGAATAACGGCATCAGGTTTTTTACCGTATGGACAGTATTGCCAATCAGCAATATAGTAAACCTCCGCATTGGGACGGAGTTTTCTAAATTCGCGGAGGACACTGATCCCCCCGATGCCGGAGTCAAAAAACCCAACCTGCTCCGTGCTCTCAATGTTTGAAGTTCCGAATGAATTCATGCTTATATTAAAAATTGACATGGCGTCTTGGACCCAAAGTCGTAAAATCAACACTTCTGCTCTTCGTCGTGCTTTATCCCATCCAAGTCCAAGCTTATTTCGTTTTTCCGAGAAGCGCCTGTGCCAGCTCTTCATACTCGCGAAGATCGTCGCCGGTAAAAAGGTCAGAACCAGCGCCAAGTTTTCGGATGATTTCACGGCTCTTGTCTAGCTCGCCTTTACGAAAATGAATTTGAGCAACATGGAGATGCACGCGTAAATCCTTATCATTCAGACGCAAGGCTGTCTGAAACGCTTCTGCCGCACTCTCGATATTGCCCTTAAAGAGAAGAATTGAACCGAGCGTATCCCAGGATGCGTAAACTTGATCATCTGTAATGAACGACTGCCGAATGAGTTTCTCTGCCTCATCCGCTTTCCCAAGCTTCAGCTTGGTAACAGCAAGATCGTTTAAGACGAAGACGGAGGTTGGCTCCGCTTTAAGGCTACGATGAAGGTAGTCTTCCGCTGAAATATAGTCTTCTTTTTCAAGCGCAAGTGAGCCGAGAACGTAGTTAGCGAAACCGTGGTTGGGGTCTCTGAAGAGAATGTCTTTAGCATGCTTGAGAGCATTCGGTTTATCGACAAGTGCATGGTCCATCCTGAGGATGCTGTCCATAATCGGCACGACATTTGGATTTCTCCCATTCTTCAGTGCTTCGATGAAGTTTTCGCGCGATTCCAAATAGTTTTTCGTGATCATGTTCATTCGTCCCTTAACGAACAGAACTTGAAAATCAGAGGGTCCAGCAATGCGTTCGAGTTCGGCAACCGCCTTTTGCATACCCTTCAAGGCCTCTTCCGATTTCTCGGGCGTCGTCGCGTTCATATAAAGCTCGGAATAGATCACGCTCATGATCGTCTGCGCTTCAGGATTGTTCGGGTTGAGGGCTACAAGCTCGTTCGCGACGATTCGAGCCTGATCGACATCTCCAGCCATGAGGTTGAGAGCAACGGTCTCATAAAGAAGCCTCTCGAGTGGAACTCCTGCAGCCTTTGCCGATTCGAGATATTGCTTTGCCTTGGCTGCATCGCCGTTGATGACTGAAATACGAACAAGACCGATCAAGGCAGCATGATCGCCGGGGTCTTCCGCCAGAATTTCCTTGTAGACCCGCTCGCTCGCCACAAGGTCATTGCTCTGCATGTAGACGTCGGCGATGACCGAGCGAAGCTTACCTCGGTTTTCTGGCTGGAGCTCCTTCAGGGCTCTCGTGAGAGACTTCAAGGCAAGATTCGACTGACCCGACATGGCCCAAGTCCACCCTAACTTTGCAAATGCCTCAGGCGAGCTAACATAACCGAAAGTTCTTGAAAGAGACCAAATTTCGATGGGGGCGGTCAGTTTACGTTGAAAAGCCTCCAATTCGGTCATGACCTTGTCCTTCAGCTCTGGGTGCATACCACTCTGGACCATCGTGGCATAGTTCAGCAAGGCGCTGACGTTATTGGGATCGAACTCGTGTACACGGCTGTAGACCTCGAAGGCCTCTTCCTTGCGGCCACTCGTTTCAAGCAAATAACCGAGATTGTTTCCGATGAAGCTAATCTGCCCCGTCACCATCTGTCGGTAGAACGCAGTTCTGGGAGAGGTGTCGTCTTCAACCACATCCAGCATCGGAATGAATTTATCCAGAATCGCAAAATACGGTGTTTTAAAATCCTGCTTGCGAATTATCTCCATCTGCTCAGGGGTTGCCCCAAAAAATGCTAGGCCGTATGGGTAGACTTCGTACTCTCCGACATTCCATAAATCAGGGAAAAGGCAAAGACCCAGCTCAGCGGCAACATCGCGATCCCCTGTAATCCACTCTTGAAGTAGCGGGAACATACCGATATCGGCAGAGTTCTTCAAGCGAATGTTCTTCAACTTGCTTTTAGTAATCTTCATAGCAGTTTTATCATTCGCCTGAGATAAATTAAGCATGTTGATGTCGATCCCACGCTCCTTAGCACGGACAAGAACAACGTCGTCGAAAACACCGTTCGTGACGAGCCATTTTCGACCATCAAGATTGTCAAGAAGCGTGTCGGCATAAGTCCAGACAAAGCTCATCCGCTTATGGTCGGCATCTGTGCGGTTGTTGATAAAGGCATAAACGGAGAGCGCCGTTGTCGCGAGAATGAGGACATACCGGTAAATCAAAGTCGATCGGTTGGCCTTCCCACCTGTCTCGGCCGGCAAGAGATACAAAGTAAGGGAGTAGAGATAGGCGACCATGTACCCAAAAGCCAGCGACATCATGGCGTAGGGCACAATCTGAAGCGAGCCAACATTATAAAACTGCCACGGCGAGACACGAAGGTCGAGAACCACAGCTACCGTGACGGAAAGAACCGCCAGATGCAACGCGAAGAAACTCCAGTCTTTCTCCCCATTTAATGCGCGGTACCCTGTTAATAGAATAGCAAGACAAGGCGCGATGGTCATGCCCAAAACAATCATCCACCCCACGCGCGGCAAACTGCCGAATACGCCGCCCACCACCCCTCTAACCAGCCCTTTCACTACAGACGGGAAGCTGCCCATTCCGAGAAGTTCGTAGCCAGAACCACCGTAAAACTCAGCCGCATTCACGAGAAGTAAGCTACCGCCCACTAAACTGAGCAGAACAATGTTTCGAAAAATCTTCCCGGAAAGACGATCATTACTCCACAAAACAAAAAGCGCGTAGCAATAGCAAAGCGGCGCAAAAGCCAGAAAACACGAGGTCTGCGCGATGCCTGCACTGTGTAAGAGACAAAACGCATAGAGATAGCGTAACTGCAACGTTTTTCCGAAACGTAGCAACAAATAGAATGAAAGCAGCAACCAAAAAAGATAAAATGAATGATAATAGCACTGGGTCGCAGCCACCCAATACGGAGCTGAAAACGCAAGCGTGACCGCAGAGAAAAGGCCAGCAAGGAAGGCCATAATATTAGCGTGTTTGCGTCCGTTCCCTGAAATTGCTAAATTCAGGTGTTCTCGATCCACCATGACGTTGATAAGGGACGCGGCCACGAGGTAGAGCATGCCTACAGCAAGTGCACTAAAAAATGTACACAACAGGTTCACGGCTAATACGAGGTGTGCCCCCCCCGTGGATGCCGCCAACTCCACGAGTTTGCGCCAGACGACATGGCGCATCATTAAATTATCTTTGACGCCCGCCAAATTTGTCAACAGGTCAGCAGACTCGCCCGGAACGACGCCCCCCACGACCGTAGTCAAGTATACGAGGAATGCTACCAAGGAGACGAGCAAGGCAATCACAAGGTGAGAAGTATGAAATTTGTCCGTTTCAATGGTTGCTTTTACGCTTGTTTTCAGGATCAATTTGCTGTCCGTTTCACTTGCACTCATCCCTTGATTTCCCTCAGATTAATAATGGTCTTTAATTGTAACAGTTGAAACGCAAAAAGTAAACAGCCTGTTTATTGAGGCTTATTTACTGGCAATTAAAATCCAATAGCCTTATATTAAGCCCTAGTCGTCAAATTTATTTTTCACTTTCACGTAATTTTTTATGAGTAAAGACCCCTATCAGATTAAGACCACATTAAACTCCACTGGTGAATCCCATATCTATTGGAGCCTAAAAAAGCTTGAAGCATCCGGTCACTCCGTTAAGCACCTCCCGTTTTCAATCAGAATTTTGCTCGAAAACGCTTTGAGGAATTTTGACGACTTCGCCATTACCTTGGATCATTTAAAAACGCTTTTAGAGTGGACTCCAACCCCGGTGGATAAAGACATCCCATATAAGCCTGCACGCGTTTTAATGCAGGACTTTACAGGAGTTCCGGCCGTAGTCGACATTGCTTCCTTACGATCTGAGGCGAACCGAAAGGGCAAGGATGCCAGTAAAATTAACCCGTTGATTCCTGTTGACTTGGTCATCGACCATTCAGTTCAAGTCGATTACTTTGGGACAAATTATAGCTACCAAAAGAATGTCGAAAAAGAATATGAGCGGAACTCTGAGCGCTACAAATTTTTAAAATGGGCTCAAAAAACGTTCGCTAACTTCTCGGTTGTTCCCCCTGGAATGGGAATCTGTCACCAGGTCAATCTTGAGTACCTTGCTCAGGGCGTCATCAAACGAGATGGCACTGTCTTCCCAGACACCTTGGTGGGTACCGACTCCCATACACCTATGGTCAATGGCATAGGCGTTATAGGTTGGGGAGTAGGCGGGATTGAAGCAGAGGCTGCAATTCTGGGTCAACCCATCTATTTTATCGTTCCAGAGGTCGTGGGACTGAAGCTGACAGGCCAATTGCCAGCAGGAACAACCGCTACGGACATGGTCCTAACGATCACAGCGCTCGTTCGTAAACATGGTGTGGTGGGCAAGTTTATAGAGGTCTATGGTGAAGGGCTAAACAATCTTTCAGTTCCAGATCGTGCCACAATTGCCAATATGTCTCCTGAGTTTGGATGCACCGTCACCTATTTTCCAATCGACGACCGCACACTGGATTATATGCGCGAAACCAATCGCACGATTGAGCAAATTCAGTTGGTGGAGGGTTACTGCAAAGCCAATATGCTTTGGCGAGAGCGCGAAGAATTAATTCAGTATAGTTCTATCATTGAGCTCGACTTAGAGACTGTAGAAGCAACGGTATCCGGATCCAAAAGGCCGCAAGATAAAATTTTGCTGAGAAACTTTAAGCCTAAGTTTGCAACGTTGCTGGAAGACTTACACGGTAGAGAATATATTCCGATCGACAAAAGAGCCGTTGCTCGTTTTTTGGGAGAAGGAGGGGGGCAGACGGAAGCTGCTTCAACTGACAAAGTACCTGTTGAAACAAAAATTGAAACCAAAATAAAAGATGGTTTAAAGACCGTCTCCGTTACTTTGCATAATGAAAGATTTGATCTGTACGATGGATCTATCGTTATTGCAGCGATCACATCCTGCACAAACACCTCTAATCCGTCGGTTATGCTGGGAGCTGGTTTAGTGGCAAGGAAAGCTCGTGAGCTTGGATTGGCTGCGAAACCGTGGGTCAAGACCTCTTTGGCGCCCGGCTCAAAAGTCGTCACAGATTACTTGGAGAAAGCAGATTTATTAAAGGATCTAGAGGCCTTAAGATTTCATGTCGTCGGATACGGTTGCACGTCTTGCATAGGGAACTCAGGGCCATTACCCCAGCATATTGCAATAGCAGTAGAAAAAAATGATCTGGTTGTTGCGTCGGTGCTGTCTGGTAATAGAAATTTTGAAGCCCGAGTCCATCCACAGGTGAAGATGAATTACCTGATGTCGCCTATGTTAGTCGTGGTCTACGCGATTGCCGGTAGAGTCGATATCGATTTATACAATGAGCCGATAGGCTATGACCCCAATTTAGAGCCCGTCTTCCTCAAGGATATTTGGCCGACTCGCGACGAGATTGTAGCGATTTCTAAAGAGGTTCTTTCTCCAGATCATTACCAGAAGAGCTACGGAACGATCTTCGAAGGAAATGAATACTGGAAAGAACTTGAATCGAGTGACGGAGAAGTTTATCCATGGGATGATTGCAGTACTTACATCAAAGAAGCTCCGTTCTTTAAAGACATTTCTACAGAAGTCGCAGAAGCGAAGAACATTATCAATGCCAGCGTTTTATTGAAGCTGGGTGATTCGATTACTACGGACCACATTTCTCCAGCCGGATCGTTCGGGCCGATCTCACCCGCAGGCGTCTACTTGAAGGGACGTGGTGTCGAACAGTCAGATTTCAACTCCTACGGTTCAAGAAGAGGTCATGACGAAGTGATGGTGCGAGGCACCTTTGCAAACGTGCGAATCAAAAACGAATTGAGTGACCGAGAAGGAGGTTTCACAACTCACATCCCTACAGGAGAAACGATGAGCGTTTTTGATGCTGCTGAGAAGTATCGAACAGCCCAAACGCCCCTCATTGTATTGGCAGGTAAGGAATACGGATCTGGATCGTCCCGAGACTGGGCTGCTAAAGGAGCTAATTTACTAGGAATTAAGGCCGTTATTGCAGAAAGCTACGAACGCATCCATCGAAGTAATCTCGTCGGAATGGGCGTGCTACCGCTTCAGTACTTAGCTGGCGAAAACGCCGACACCTTAAAGCTTACCGGCAAAGAAATATTCACGATTCTAGGAATAGAAGCGGGGTTAACGCCACACCAAGAGTTTCAGGTAGAAGTCAAATCAGACAGCGGAGACGTGCGGACGATCAAAATCCTTTCCCGGCTCGATTCTGAGATGGAAATTGTTTATTTCAAGCACGGTGGAATTTTAAACTATGTGCTGCGCGACTTTTTAAAAGATTAAGGAATCGTTGTACCCGTAATCGGTCAGGCACAGCCCCCGGCGACTGACCGATTACCGATTACCCGTGGCAAATCCTTTACAGAAATACCATTTTAAGCTATTATTTCTTTGTTCGAAATGTATGGAGGTCTCATGATATCAAAAAATAGCACAGCAGCTCTCCCCGACGCCAACTCTAAAATACCCCTTATCGGTAATCTGGAAACTTTAGAAATTAAAGTGACCTCGGGGAGGGACTGGGTGATCGCTGGCATCATTTCCTCCGTCATGTTCTGCCTTTATTTCCTGACCGCTTCGCGATGGGCATTCCCCGGGGAATCATCTGGCCTTCTCGCTATGCTCACGGGAGCCCGACCCAACGTCATGCCCGAAAATTTTTTATGGCAGAAAATTTTGGGAGCCGTCACGTCGCTCGCAGGTTCACGCCATGCCGTTGAGGCCGCGACGCTAACCTGTATGCTCTTCTCTGCCCTTTCACTTGGGCTAACCTATTTGGTCTCCACTGCCGTCTTCGAAATCCTTATCGACAAGAAGCGAGTCGACCCAAGATCTGGAGCCCCTAAATTCCACGCTGATTTCGCCGCCAGGCTCGGTGGCATGGTCACCACGCTGACCCTTGCGTTCAGTGCCCCCTTCTGGGTGGCCGCATCGCGTGTAAACCTCTATTCCGTCTATTTGCTCTGGATGCTCGCCGCCGCTTATTTGATGCTAAGGTTCATGGCTGAGGGTCGTTCGGGATATCTCTATGCTTTCTGTCTGTTGTACGGAATGGGCATGAGCCAGTCTTCAGTCATGATCCAATTCTCCCCTGTTTTTGTGCTCATGGCAATTATGGGCATGTTACGCTTCGACAAATATAACTATGTAACGGGTGGCTTGGCCTTATTCATTGCCGGCATAGGATTGATTCTCATGCTAGCGCTATCCGTCAATTCTTTTGTCAACACCCCAGGATATGTGCTACAGGAATATTGGGGAAAATTTCTTGTTGCGGAAAACCTAATCCGCGGTCTTTTTATTAAGGTATTTAATGGGCTACCTCGAAATGGATGGCTTATTATTGTAGGACTCGTAATCCTCCCATGGATCGCTTTTTTAATCATCGCGTCCAGAACACTCAACGGCGAACATGGCCCTGCAATTACAGGCCTGAACCTTGCAATTCTCATTGTAACGCTTACCGTCGTCCTTGATTCACGTGTTTCCCCTTGGCAGTTTTTCGGCTTTTCCGCGGAACAAATCGTCACGTACACGATGACGTCCATGACGTTTGGCTATTGCATAACCGTAGCCTATATGTACACGATCAATTTGCTCTCATCGGAGCACGAATCTAAATTTGCCCAGATCGGTGCACGAGCACTCCGAATTGCCATTCTTTTATTCGCCACCGTCATGTTAACCATTGAGATCTCATCAAGCTACGTCCATGCTGAAACACGGTACACAAAGTTTATTACCACGTATGTAGACCGCCTAATCGATAATCTAGACGGTCGCAGTTGGATCGTGACGGATGGCGTATTCGACGACATGATCTTACTCCGCGGAATCGAACGGGGCATGACGCTGAATCTTCTTGATCTGGGATCCGCGGGCAACAAGGTTTACACCAAACAACTCAAGGAAAAGCTCACGTCCGCACGACTAAAGAATTCGTTAGATATCGGAGTTTTCACTTTCCTGCAGGAATGGATTGCTTCCGATCCGGACGTATCGAAAAAATTAGTACTCTGTCTTTTCCCCGATCTCTGGAGCCTCGGCGATTTTCGAATTTACCCGCGCGGACTCGCGTTCTTCGGCGGAAACGATACAGAATCTGGTTTTGCAGGACAAATTGCCACTGAAAAAAATATCAACAGCTACTTCCACCTCATGGATGAACTCGACACGGAACTTTCAGGCGTGTCGGATCGCTCATCGCGCTATATTCTTGCGCTGGCACAATCCGTGAGACGCCGCGTGAGCTTCATCGGCAACAACCTAGGCTACTTCATCGAAACGCGAGGTCAAGCACAAGAGGCGATGCACATCTATCAGCGGGTTCACACCTTCGATCCTGGCAATGTCAGCGCCATGCTCAACTATGCCTCCTTGCTCGAACGGTTCGGCACAGAAGATCAGAAACAGGCCATTAAGAACGAAATTGTTGAATTCAAGAAAAAGCAAACGAAGCCGCTCCAAATTTGGGAACTTTCTCGAACGCAAGGCTACGTCAATTCCCCCGAGGCCTTCTCCTATCTCGGTTGGACGTGGGCTCTGTCTGGACAGAGCACCCTCGCCATCAAGACGCTAGGCATGGCCATCGGGAATGATTATGATAAAGGCGTCTTCGGCATGATGATGACGTTGGCAGACATTCATTCTAGGCGCGGGGATACGAATGAGACCGAAAAGATATTTGAAGCGATACTCAAAGAGGATCCGCAAGACCTAAAGGCTCTCCTTTCATTAGCTCAGATTAAAATGTTTCAAGGAAAGACGGATGAAGCAAGCGCCTTACTTGAAAAGGCCCGTGCCACCGGCCTTCCGAACGCAAGGATTCTCCGCGAAGACGCTTCCCTTAAACTCTCCACGGGAGATTTCGAAGGCGCACGAGCTGTGTTGAAAGAAATTTTAGGTGAAACCCCACAGGATGCTGACGCCCGTCTTAGTCTCTACATGACGTACGCAAAGGAATTTATCAAAGCCACCGACGATAAAGCACGGAATGAAATTCGCCCAAAAATGCTTGAACAGATCGATGAGATTTTCAGAATTCCAGATGCGCGCTACTTCCAAGGTTCCATTGCACGCGGTCACATGAATCTTCTCGAAAACAAGCTCGAAAGTGCACGCGACGACTTTTTGGTCGCCACGAAAACCATGGGGGGAATTGTCCCGATTCTTGAACTGATTCTACGCCTTGACTACAGGCTGAAAGATCCAGGGGCAGCAAAACAACATGCAATGGAAATCCTGAAAATCGACATCAATCACTCTTTCGCCAACTATATCATGGGTTCAATTGCCTTGTCGCATCGAGAATTTAAATCGGCCGAAGCCTACCTGCAGCGTAGCATTGAAGTCGATTCCAATGCCCTCACCACTGGCGATCTCGCCTACGTCAAGTTTAAGCTCGATGACATTGATCGCGCTTCCCAGCTCGTCACGCAGGCACTCGACCGCTCACGAGATCTTTACGAAGTCTGGGACACCTATGGGCAAATTCTCCTGCAACAGGGGAAGCTTGAAGAAGCAGAAACCGCGTTGCGGACCGCGCTCAAGCTAAATGTGCAAAACCCGATCGTGCACCTGCATCTCGCCCGCGTGCTGTTCGCACAAGGGAAAAAACAGGATTGCCGAGACGTCCTCGAAGGTATTCAGCCCTTTGAAAGCTCCCTTTACGGAGAGGAAAAACGCTACTACGATACCTTGTGGCTTGATATTTTTGGCATCGAAAAAAAGAAAGTGACTCAAAATTAATAATGGAAAACAGCCCAGATAATACGCCAACAGAACCGAAGCGAAAGGGACGTGGTCTCAGCCTCAACTCCGGCGGCCTTGACAGTCAACTCGCCATCTGCGTTTTGAAGGAGCAAGGTGTCGAAATTGAAGCCGTGGCATTCTCATCCCCCTTCTTCTCCCCCGAAAATTCTATCCAATCGTCTAAAGCACTCGGCGTCAAGGTCCACGTCATTGACTTCACCAGCGATATTGTCACCTTGCTCAAATGCCCACCGCATGGATTTGGCTCCTGCATGAACCCCTGCATCGACTGCCATGCTTTCATGATACGCAAAGCGGCACTGTTAATGGAGGAACTTCGATTCGACTTTGTTTGTACGGGTGAAGTTCTCGGGCAACGCCCTATGTCGCAGCAACGCAGAAGCCTCGATATCGTGAGAGCAACATCGGGTATCGGCGATCGCCTGCTCCGTCCCCTGAGCGCCCTGCTCTTGCCAGAAACGGAACCTGAGCGCTTGGGGTTGGTCGACCGTTCCAAGCTCCTCGGACTTTCAGGAAGAAACCGCAAGCCCCAGATCGCACTCGCCAAGAAATATGGTTTGGTAGACTACCCTACACCGTCTGGCGGTTGCAAACTTACTGAGCCCAACTTTACCAGCAGACTTAAAAATCTGAAGGATCACGAGGGCGTCGATGACGCCCGATTGCTCAAACTCCTCTCCAACGGGCGCCACTTGCGCCTCCCCAGCGGTACCCTTGTTATCGTTGGAAGAGACAAAGCCGATAACGCCATCATCCGAAACGGTATGCGAGGAGGCGACGTCGTCATGCGCCCCGTCAACGTTCCCGGGCCGACCGTACTGGCAATTCAACCGAAACTTGAAGACCTTGAACTGATCCGCAAAATAGGTGCCGCATTTTCTGACCATAAAAACATCGACTATGTGACCCTTAGCCAAATGCATGCGGCATCAAAACCCGTTGAATTTTCAGTCCTCGCAACGAGCCGCGACGCCTTCACGGAGCTAATGGTTTGATCGGCAACCGGACAATGAAAGCGGATCATCGCAACGACTCCCTACCCCGCATCAGCATTCTCATTCCCACGCTGAATGCTGCGCGGACGCTGGAACCGTGTCTTGCCTCCATTCGGATGCAAAATTACCCACGAAACCTCCTCGAAATCGTCATCGCCGATGCCGGTTCCACTGATTCCACGCTCGAAATTGCCCGAAAATTCGCCGTGGATCAAATCGTACCCAACCCACTAAAAACGGGTGAGGCAGGCAAAACTGCTGCCGCCAAAACGGCGACAGGCGAACTTTTTGCGCTAATCGACAGCGACAATATCTTGCCCAATGCAAATTGGCTTGAACAGATGGTGGCACCGTTTTCCGATTCAACCATTTTTGCTTCCGAGCCTTTTGAGTATACGCGACGCGATGAAGACCCCGAACTGACACGCTATTTCGCGATGCTGGGCATGAATGATCCGCTGTGTCTCTTTATCGGAAACTATGATCGAACGAGCTGCATTACGGGCCGCTGGACCGACCTCACTATGGCGACCGCAGATTGCGGCAATTGGTTGAAGGTTTGCATCCGTTCTGATAAGCAGATTCCAACAATCGGAGCCAACGGATTCCTTATTCGAAAATCGGCGCTAACGGGCATCAACTGGGAACCCTACTGGTTCGATGTCGATATCGTTCGCGATGTCGCCCTAGCCGCCACATCAGGGTCAGCCTACGTCGCCAAAGTTAAATGTGGCATCGTGCATCTCTACTGTCGAACGCTCGAAGAATTCGGAAGAAAACAAGAACGACGCGTCCGCGACTTCCTCCACTTCACTTCAACGAGAACCCGCAAACCGATACCGAGAGAGAAGCAACAAATTTTAAAAGGTATTCTGGCGTTTTCGCTGAGCACAATTTTTATTTTTCCGCTCATTCTACAACGCAAACAAGGCATGAGAGCCCAACCCGATAGCGCTTGGAGGATGCATGTTCCCGTCTGTCAAATTACCTTACGGAAATACGCAGTAGGTGTGATCCGGAAACTCCTTGGATTTAAGCAACAACCAGCATCTCGAGAAAACTGGAGACAGTAGGAGAATCGCTAGCCGCTAGTTTTGATAACGGCACGAGAAAGAGAAAAAGCAAGGGCCAATAAAGCAACGCCGACACCAATGGGGAATAGATGCCGTCGTAGCCAATCAGTCGCGTGGGACTGGGCCTTCGTATGGTGGGGCGTCACGAGAAGCGTTCCTTCAATCGGCTGAATGTCCCGTGCCAGCAGAGCGACGATCTGTGTGGTGTCGGGCATTCCTGTTGCAGGCTCTTGGAGTTGAATAAGCGTGTAGCGTTGTTCCGGTCGCGCTGGGAAAACAACGCGGTAGCTGGGCCCACTCGCGTGGATATCGCTGACATCCGCCTTCGGGTATTCAAAGGTAAGCAGGTAGCGTTCGGCACGGGTTTCTGAAAAACCAATAGTCGTGGCAGAGTCTGTAGTACCCCGAAAGCGAAATTGCTTGAGCACGCCACGTGCAAGGGTAGGTGTTGCTGTCGGCGAATCAACGCTCAAGGTGTACGGCCACGAAGCATAATCCGCTGGGATCGCAAGAACAAGTTGGGTCAGTGGCTGGCCAGTCGCCTCAATGGCATAACGTGTTTTGCCACGCGGCACACCGTTGGTTTGGAGCGTCCACACGACAGGATAGTTCGTAAGCACAGGTTTACGCGACGACTGAACGAGAGAGGTATTCCAGCCGTTAACGGATTCAACAAGAAGCGGGCGGGTGTCCACTTGAACGGCGCGCGATTGAGTTAAACCACTCTCCTCCGACTGCGTCGACGTGATCAGTGAGGTGAGTTGTTCGCGAGCCTCGACGGCCTGTTCGAAGGTCAGGCGAAAATATTCGTGGGTAATACCCGAGGGAAAGGCGATCTCCGTGCGGCGCACATTGGCATGACGACTGAAGTCAAAAATCGGAGCCTGCTCGACAAGTGTTGTCCAGGTCGCGCCATCGTCAGAGCCTTCAACCCTCACCTTTTGCTCAAAATCACGAATGGGCGTCTTGATCTCAACACCTTCTAGAATGCTGGTGCTAAGGTTCGGTTCAGTTTTCGAAAACGCCCGCCGTAGCGTGAGGCGTAGCGCACCCTCGGGCATTTCTGCTGCGACCATTTTGAACGGGACGGTCCGGATCCGTTCGCGGACATGAGCAACACTCTGAAGCGATTCATAGAGAACAGGGATTTCACCGCCCTGCTCGTCGTGTACGCGCAGGGTCATCGCATCGGCTTGCCCGTTAGCAAAAAGCGGCGGTGGTAGCGCCACGGCGATCAGCTCATCGCGCATCAGCACCGGTGCTTCGATCGCCCAGTGCGTATCGGTCGCTAGGATCGTCGAAGCCAGTCCGACGAAGACAAGGCAGGCCATACAAATCGCGTTAAATCGGTTCATTGTGTTTTCTCTGTCCATTTTTCTTGAGATAGGCGAAAGCCGCCAGTAACATCGCGACGCCCAGAACGCCAAAGGCAAGGAGACGCCAGACAATGTCGAGACCCACTAAATCGACAAAAACGACTTTGAAGTCGGCAACAGCAAAAAGAGCAAGGCCGGTCAACCGGAGCGAACGCAGGTCTATCCGCAAACCAACCCACAAGAGTGCCAAGGCGTAGAGACCCCAGAAAAGACTAATGGCGCCGCCCTCAAAAGCCGGAACAAAAGCGTGGAAGAAAGTAGCGGACTCAAAGGTCAGGTAAAAGAACCCAGCACCGATTGCAATCGCCGTCATGATGGAGCGGAAGGGCAACTGTGGCGTTTCTCCTGCAGACGGCTGCGCTACGCGGTGCATCAAGGCGAGGCCTCCTAAAAGTGCCCCTGTGTTCAACAAGCGCGAAACCCACTGCTCAAAACCCATGCCGCTGCGGTAGTGCCAAGCACTGACGGCAAGCGGATCATAGGTTAGCGTATCGAACAAAAGCCACTTGCCGGCTAAGAAGACCAGACCGATCACGCAAAGCGTAGCAAGCGTAGAATTGTTGGTGCGCGTTTTGAGCGTGAATATATACCACAGGAACGCCACCCAAATTACGGTCACCATCACTCGAGAGAAATCAGGCCAATAAGCAGCGAAACACAGCTTGGCTTCAAGCGTCAGTGTTAAAAACGCACCAGCGAGCGCCAGCGTCGTGAAGACGACGGGTAGCTTCGGCATGAGCGGCAATGGCTCAACATTTTGTGGAAGGCTCGAATCAGGTTGAGGGCGTCGGCGCAAGATAATCAGCGCGACAAAGGCGCACAAGACCGGGATGCCCAAGGCGATTAACCGGTCGGTAAGGCCATTGAGATACGTCGCAGGGCGTGCTTGAGCTGTAAAATGAAAGGCACTGTCGAAAAACGCGCCCAGTGCACGGAACCCTGCAATACAGTAAAGTAGCAAGGCCCCGTTGAAAACGAACTGACTGAGCAAGCGGCAGGAAACCCAGAGCAGAGCCGTGGCCAAAATCGCCCAAGAGGCGGTCAACGCCTCAGCACTGAACAGGCACGGCAATGTCAGAGCTAACCCAACCGCCGCCAAAGCAGCAAAAACGGTCAGCAACGTTCGGTCGTGCATTTTTCGCGAGAAGAAAAAATGGATGTGAACGATATAGAAGCACGCAAGAGCCAAGGTCAGGACGGCCATGCCGGAACGCGTCCTTGAAATCTTGTCAAATATCCACCAACTTTCGCTGAGAAAGAAAAGTGCATTAACAAACAATCCACCCGCTTCGAGCGGAGTGGCCTCAATTTTGTGGCGAACGGCATAACCGAAGATCGCGGTCGAGTAGAGCACAAAGAGGAGCGTCACGCCCCCCAAAGCAATCGGCCAGAGCGCGGCATCCCAGGACGAAGCACCGAGTGTTCCGGCCACGATGGCGGTTGAAAATAGGAGACTAAGCCAGACGAGCAACGGCCATTGACGATAGATCGCGATGGCCGCCATGCCAAAGCCCAAGAGGATCAAGTAGGCCAGCAGAATGGTGAGGTTGGGCTGCTCGGTTTGCAACATTACAGGCGTGGCAAAGCCGCCGATAGTGCCCAGCACGGCAATGGAAAGCGATTGGTGTCGAAGCGCCATCACCACCGCCACGGCGGTGACCACGATCATCAATCCGAAGGCAGGCAAAACCGCAATTAAATTGAAAAGAACATGAGCGGAGAAGAAGGCAAAGTAGAGCATCGCGATCCCGCCCCCCAAAAGCCCCTGCCCCATCATGGCATACCGCTTGCGAGAAATCAGCCAGTTTCCAACCAATAAAAAAGCACTGCCGCAAAGTAGCGACAAGGCCACGCGCCCTGGGGGACCGAGGATGCCCCGCTTGATCGAAAGCTGCAAGCCCCACCCAACAATGCAAACTAAAAACGTAATGCCGACACGAATCAGCCAGACTGCAGCAATCGTCGATTCAGCAGAAACATCGGGTCGGCGAAACTCCTCGCCAACAATAAGCCAGTTCCACGCTTTCTGGAGCAGGCGCCCGGCAAGGGTGTCCCCGGAGGAAACAACATCTTCTATGAAAGGCTCCGCTTTGGGACTTCGGATAGTCGGAGGAAGCTGCGCTGGTTGAACTGGGAGCAACGCTGACGGAGTAACCTGAACTGGTAAAGGCGGAGGTACAGGTGAAACAACAGATGGTAAGCTGGCGACCCTTTCAGGAACAAACGGTGGAAGTGGTGCGACAGCGGAAACGACAACAGACGGTGTCGGAACAGGTGGAGAAGATGTGCGCGGTGACTTGTTGAAAGAGCGCGACTGCTCACAGACAAGTGATTCTAGGTCATCGAGGCGTCGGAGAATTCGGCTGAGGCGACGTAAAGCGACGACCACCATAATGGGGAGCGCAAGTACGCCCAGAAAGGCTAGAATAGCTAACAGTTCCATTTTCTCATTCTCCTCATGACGCGGTATGTCTCAATTTAAAAGAGAAGCACATCAGGAAGATAGCATTTCAGCCTGAATTGCGCCAGAACTTCCGTCTTCCGTCGCGTAATCGCTAGTAGTGAGTCGCGAGTAGTGAGTTGCGACAGTAGCCGCGATCGGTGATCGCGGACAATTCCGGCCTCATCGAGGCCAGCCACAGCTTCTCCAAAGGGTGGGGCTCGGCCGTCTCGGCCAGCCGCACTCGGCACGCGCATCGCACGTCGCCGCCTCGTTCTTCAGGTTTG